>CAIOHY010000238.1 GCA_903858205.1 uncultured Cellvibrio sp. | reverse complement strand
CCATCAACGACCTTGACTATGAGGGGAGGTAAATCTTCTCCAGCAATATAGGCATCGGCCAGGTTACGGATATGCTGGACCACATCGGGATCTTCGTAATCACGGCCGATATTGAAACCATCTTCTTCCTCCAACAGATCAAGCTCAGCCATAAACAGGTTGGTCTTGGTCATGTGGCCTTTGTTTTGTTCGTGCATCGCACGCAGACTGTTTGGTACACCCATGGTTATTAACTCCTGTTGAGATGTGGTTAGGTTCAAGTCCAAAGTACCGCTATTGCTGAAGGGGTCAAATCAGCTGGAAATCTGCCGCCTCTTCACCACATAATGAAGATTGTCGTCGCCAAGGTCGGCGGCAAGCCAGTAAAAATGTTCAAAAAGTCAAGATTGCGGCGGCGGGTATCTGTCTGGATCGGGCGCGATAGCGCCTGGTTGGTTTCAGTCATGTGAAAAGCCTTTTTAAAAAATCCCCCTATTGCGGGGGCGCTAAAAGTTGCTATTGAAAAAAAGCTATGCCTTTAAACGAATGGTGAGGCGCTTGTAATCAAAGTGGTGACAGTTAATACCTAATTCTTCACCATCAGCCTTACCACCATTGAGCCACCACCCGCCTGGGCTCTCCACTAATTTGCGCATTAATTCATTGCGGTCATATGGACCTTGAAAATCATCGCTTGTGGTTCTCAAGTCTTGAAATTGGTCATTAGCCATGAGACGCACAACATGAGCAATTGACCATTTTTTGGGGATTTCAGTAAGGGGTTTTAACCGGCTGAAATGGAAAGGTGAAAAGGTATCAACGCCTTTCTCTTCTGACTTGGTAACTTTCATGCCGTAGAACTGAATAGCTTCATACTTGCCTGTAAATTCTAATTGTTCACATGCACCTAAAAGCGCTGACAAATCAAAATTGTATTTTTCAAGAATCTGAATGACGGCATTGTTATTATCACCTTCAAGGGTGTACTTCGCGCACACCGCCCCGCGTACATAAGCGTTCGATAAATTGCCTATGACAATCTTGTCAAAATCCCAACAGCTCACATACAACTGTGTACCCTGAACATAATGGCGGGCCGTGCTGTGTTTATTGAGAAAGCTGATCCATTGGCCAAGCGATGTGATGGGGTTAATTATCTGTAAGCTCATGGTTATCTCCTGGGTAATAGTGTTCGCGTCTACATGGGCTTAACGTATCAGTCCTATGATCTTGCGCAATTGTGCCGGAACCCCCCTTTATCCACTTAATTGAGCTTTTGAATGGATCCCACCGTTAGGTGGGAATGGGTGTTCTGATCGCAAACTCACTCATGAGCACCGCGCGGGGTATGTGCATCGCAGGCCACGGGTCTGTAGGGTGATTATTAAAAACTGGATGTATAGACCAGCAAAAAAATTGCCGGTCCCCATATTTTCTGCGCTGGAATTTTGTTTCTTCAACTAGCTTCTGAAGTCGTTGTATCTCATCCTCTGGAAGCTGATTGATAAAAGACTTGCAGCCTTTAATTTCGTCTTTGCACTCAGCACATTTTTGTTTCAACTGGGACAAATACAATTCATTGGTGTAATTTTCCTCGCTCATGCTGCAGCTCCGAGACGATTCACCGCGCGTGAACTCACAAGGTAGTGCCGACCTGCGTTATCGGTAGCTATTAAGCTGACATCATGCCGTATTGAACAAAATTGATTGCATTCGGAAATTTCCGTAGTGACCAATGCGACTTGGAAAAACTTGCCTTCAGCATGAATGTATAGGTTAGAGTAAGGGCAGTTATCCGTATTTAAGTCCTGCAGTTCACTTGCTCTAAATACCGGCGCGTAGGCCTTAGCCAATAAGGAGACGCCCGGGTAATTATGTAGTCGGGATACCGCTACGATGGTCTCCCGTTTGTATAGGGAGTCCTGCAACTTTTCGCTATCAGTTGCATGAGTAATCTCGAACACCTTGCCCATGCTTTTCGCATAGAGTGACATCCAGCTATTGTTAAATTTCAGTTTCATACTTCATACGCCTATCAGTTTTCAGTAACTTGCAGCCTGTTCTACACAGGCTGCAATGGATTTATTAGTTCAACCAATCCACTGGTGATTCTTCACATTTTGAGTAGTCATGAAGGGCTTCCGGCCAACCTTCAATTAAACGTGTTTCACTGTGGATTACGCCCAAATTCCGGAGGATCTTCGAACTATCGGTTGAGGTAAGACTTGGCCCTTCTACCATGTTGAAATGACCTATAGGATATTTGGCTGGAACAGTGCACATCATCACGCCCCATTGATTGGCGTAAAACAAAAGGTTGTGTATCTGGATCAATGCTGCTCGTTTCAAACGTTTGACTACAACCGCACTACTAATAACTTCCTCAATCGAAGTCGCGCCGGTTGCGGCCAGCATTTTGGCTCGCAGACCTTCACCAAGGGTCATGTTCGATGTGTAAACATCATCGGCGCGGTCGCGCGCTTCAACCAGCTGTTGAAAATGTTTGCTTATGAAAAGTGATTTAACGTTGCTGAGAGTTTTTTGCATGGTCAATTTCCTGTCTTGATATCTGACAAAAGAAACGTACCGCAAACCAAGTAAGGGGCAACTCTGGTGGAAGCCCCATAGTGTGGATTAAAAACACATAACAGCCTGCTTATCATCAGTGGCTTGTAACGCTTTTTCAGCCAGGGCGACCGTCCATAAGGATGGCAATGAATTGCTGTGCATCCGGTTTAAATATTCGACTGCCCTGCGAACACCATCACCATTACCATTTTCAAAGCAGTTATCGTAGGTGCGCTCTTTCTCACCGCCCAACTGTTCAGCGGCAAAAGCCCATAGCACTCGTGAAGGCTCATGCCGCGCAAAAAGTTGGTGCGTTTGAAGTGGCTTCTTGATTTTTTCTTCAATCTTTTTCTGAATGAACTCGGCAACATGCACAGGTCCTCTACTTACAATGAATTCGTTTAACGCTTTGATAGATGACTGGTAAGTGGTGATACCGCGGTCACTTAGACCAACCACTAAAGCTGTCTCAGTGCGATAGAGAATGACTTCTATATGACGATCATTGAACGCGGTCCAATATTCACAGTAGGCGTTGTATCCACCAAGTTGTTTGGTTAAAAACATCTCTGCGAAGTATCCGTCCATTGCGTTGTGTGCTCTAAATTTCATAAAAATTTCCTCTCTGTGTTCAAGAGTACGTCGATTTCTCGACTGGTTTAGGCCCAATAAATGCCTTTATTTTTCGATTGGGCAAAGGTCAGTATGGAAAGTAACAGCTCTGCTTTTTCCCGCACGTAAGCGGGTGTGGTTCCAAAATCAATGATATTTTTGGTTTGATGCCCAGGGCGCGCTGCTTTCATGCAACGCACGGTTGAATTGGAAAGCAAAATGCATTTACGAATGAGAGTGGGAATGTCCTGGGGTGCCAATGCACCCACATTTTCTTCGTTATCGATTCCCAGGGCGACTGCTAAGCCTTTCCAATTGCCATTGGCCATATTCATCTCGGGAAATGGATTTTCATAGATACGGTCTATCTCATAGTGCCGACCATCCGCGTCTTTCTGGTAGCGGTGAAAATCACATTCCTCAGGCGTAAGAAATGGGTACCGGTCACACACGTAGACCTTTTCATCGCGGTGCGGTTGTTCATGCCAACCATCTACATAGACTGTTACGCTCATATCAAGCCCTGCCAAAAATGCCGTAGTGATGCAGTTAATGAAGTGAACGTATCACGCAAAAATAGAGCGGTTAAATCAAGAGGAATGTTTGAAAAAATGGAATTGGTGGTGCCGTCAGTGGATTTTCCCCGGCCGCTTAATCAGCCACTTCATTAAGCGCGTCTTCGCGATAGCGAGGCGCGCCAGGCGCTTGGGGAATGGAGGTGGCCGCAGGTATTAACGCGACCACCTCCAGCTGGCATCAGGAGGCCAACAGGAAGGTTTTCCAAACGTTTTCATCAATGGCCAAGGGGGTAACAGTTCCGGCCTTAATGTCGATGTAGCTGCCGTGGTGCCCAAGTTCACCATGCCGCAGAAATTGCCAAACCAAATTGGCAGCTTCGCGCGCGACACTTCGGTTGATACCGTAGTCTTGCTTTTCCAAAGCCGCTACTGTTGAGCAGGATGGTTCGTCATTCCCTTTCATTGTGTCCAGCATGGGGTAGAGGTCGTACACGTTGGGAATTTTTTGTGACGCATCGCCAAGGTAAAAATGCCCCAATATCACATTGCCTTTGAACGCATCGTTACCGCAATCCAGCCAAAACTGAGGTTCATCACTGGCACCACGGTAAAAATCCTTTTCAGAGTCCAAATGTTCTTTGCTTTTACGGCCTATCTCCGCGCGCACCTCGGGTTTATCGACGCAGGTGATTAAGATATTGAATGAGGACGCATGTTCTTGAATATCAAACGCTACTTTTTCGTATTCCCAATCGGTGTTCCCAAAACTGTTAACCCGCGTAATCAACACCTCGGCTTTATTGAAGCCAATGTCACATGGCCAAAAACGCTGACGTCCGATATTTGCACCAGTCACGCGGTCGGGGTCATAGGCCGTAACGTGCAACCCTTGTCCACCAAGGGCTTTCAACAAGGAATCAATGCGGAAAAGTTCATCAAGCATTTCACCGCCCGTGCCACCACAGCCAACCAGTGCAACGCTAATTTGCTTGTCCAACCATTTATGAGGGATTTTTAAATTAGGCATCGATTCGCTCCTGAATAAACTCTTGCAAGGTGATACCGGCCAGTGACATTTCCTTCGGGGAAAGTCTTACTGCTTCCTGTTTGCGATTGCGCGCTTTGCTTTTCCAATATTTGAAATGAGTATTATTGTTTGTTTTATGGCTGAATGTGTGAGCGTGATTAACGTGAGTGAATTGGGAATCAATCAAGGTCGCTTCACACTCCTTGATGCTATTGAACGTAATTTCTTCGGGTAGGGAAGCTGTGCCTTGGCACAACCACCCAACATTGTTAATGTTCATGAGTGGTGCGTGATAAAGTTTAGTTTCTTCTGTTGGACGCGAGTTGCTTGGAAGCGCAAATACACGCATTGATTTTTTTATTTTTCCGACTGCAAATAACAAGGGAGGCCACTCGACCACCAAGCGCTGTGGCTTACCTCCAACACGAAACCACATATCACCCACAAACCGGCGCTTGTACCAAACCAATAATTGGTCGGAGTCAAAAATGACATTTTCGGGGATGCAGCTATAGACTTTTTTAACTTTCCCAATATTAAGATTTGAAAATGATTTGGCGATTTGATTGGCAGATATGACCGTACCGATACTCATTGTATTGGTGTCTGGATCGATTTGATGGCGTGTAGCACATACAACCGATTGAGACTGACTATCTTGGTGAAAAACCACTGCGAAACTGGGGCGGACTATGGAAGTCCTATGTTGTGGATTCAAACTTGCAATTGCCACCATGTGGAATACTCCTATGCAATAGAAGGGTTATAAAGCATTTCATTTGCAAAAAGTATCAGAGTTTCCCCAAGATCCAAATTTGCTAGAATCCTTGCTGTATCCGCACT
>CAIOHY010000237.1 GCA_903858205.1 uncultured Cellvibrio sp. | reverse complement strand
GTGATGAGTGAAGATCAGCTGGAACAACATTGCCTAGAATGGTTCCGCGATAACGGCTGGGAAACTCGCTATGGCCCGGATATAGCGCCCGATGCCGCCAACCCTGCGCGCAAAAATTATCTGGAAGTGGCCTTGGTGGGTCAGCTTGAAGCTGCCTTGAAATTGATCAACCCGCATTTGCCTGCAAGCTGTTTTGATCAAGTGATTAGCCAAGTATTAAAACCGGAAAGCATGGATGCGATTACCAATAACCGCGCCTTTCACCGCATGCTGCTTGAAGGCGTGCCTGTGCAATACAAGCGCGATGATCAGCTGATTCACGACCATGCTTTTTTGGTGGATTTTGATCGTATTGCGAATAACCGTTTTGTCGCAGTTAATCAGTTTACGATTCAGGGCACAAAACAACCGCGCCGCCCAGACATTATTTGTTTTATTAATGGGTTGCCATTTGCCGTGCTTGAACTGAAAAGCCCCAGTGATGAAAACACGGATATCTGGGATGCTTTCAATCAGTTGCAAACCTATCAAGAAGAAATTGGCGATTTATTTGTTTTCAACGCGGCACAAATTGTTAGCGATGGTTTTATCGCGCGGGTAGGTTCACTCACTGCCGATAAAGAACGCTTTATGCCATGGCGCACCATCAAAAATGAAGATGACAAGCCGCTGTTAGAGTGGCAATTAGAAACCTTGGTGCGTGGCTTTTTTGATCGTGAATTGTTTTTAGATTACATTCGCTTCTTTATTCTGTTTGAAACCGATGGTGATCGAGTGATTAAAAAAATCGCGGGCTATCACCAGTTTCATGCTGTGCGTGAAGCGGTGAGAGCGACCGTTATTGCCGCGCAGTATATTTCCGGGCCGCCCTCGAAAATCGACATGCAAGAGTTTAATCATGATAATGATCTTAATCGAGAAATTAAGGAAGAGTATGTTTATATGTTCAACGAGTTGATAGTGCGTTCAGCTGAGAAATTAGTTCTACATAGTGAAAAAGAGGAATGGCTATCAACGATGGTTGAAAAAAATAAAACATGGCGAGTGGAGGCATTGATTTCGAAAATTAGTTGTGAAAATTCAGATATAACGAAATCTAATATACGAGCTATCGATACAGGAGGGGCTAATTGTTAGATTCGTGGTGGAGCTTTGAAATAATTGGGGTCACAAATAATTGGGGTCAAAGTAAGATTCCGTTTTTAAACAATTCGTCAAGGAGGATGTATGGCAAGATTAAAGCGTTTTTGTCCGGTGGGATTAGCGCAGCATGTGATTCAGAAAGGCAATAATCGTCAAGCGTGTTTTAACGGCGATGAGGATTTTGCGGCTTATGCGCATTAGCTGAAAGAATTCGCAGAGAAATATGAAGTGGAAATACATGCGTGGGTGTTTATGACCAATCATGTTCATCTGTTGATGACGCCACAAAAAGACCATGGAATTTCGCAACTGATGCAAGCGCTTGGAAGGCAGTATGTGCGTTATTACAATTACACCTACAAACGCAGTGGTACTTTATGGGAGGCGTGTTCTAAACGCCATTCGTACTTCTGTTAGCAAAGGTTTGGCCTTAGGCGATAACCGGTTTAAATTGCAGATTGAAGAAAATTATAAGCGACGTGTGACGCCTAGGTCGGCAGGTCGAAAACCAAAATAATTTTTACTCTGACCCCAATTATCTTTGGTGTAACTGACATTAAAGATGAATTAAATTTGAATCGGAGTAGCCAGCTTCGTACGCAAATCGCTTTAGCCGAGCGGGAAAATAAAATGTTCAATTTGATTATCAGTCCACGAACCCAAACTATCTCAGCGCCATTGGTGAAGGAAATAGTACGTTTGGGAGGCAGCGTATTTGAGTACAATCCGGTCACAGGTAATTTTTCAACAGTTACTCTTATTTCGGGGGTGAGGGTTAAGCGGTG
>CAIOHY010000236.1 GCA_903858205.1 uncultured Cellvibrio sp. | reverse complement strand
GTTTTTCCATGTAATGGCATCGAGCAATTGTTTTTGCTCTTTAGCATCCAGCTTTATGCCTGTTGTTTTTTGCGCTTGGGTGAGGGTTTTATCAAACTCGTTAAAATCGTCGTGTTGTACATCGCCAATTTCAGCGCGCAGCTTTTGGGCTTTTTCCATTAGAGATTTTTGTGCGAGCCAGATTTCTGAATCCAGCACATCTTTAATTTGTTTTTCTTTTATGTCCGTAAAATCTTTTTTGATTTTGGTGCGAATGGCCTCTTCATGGTTGCCTAATTGGCCGTAAGTAGCTTCAGTCCATTCATCCCCTACATGTTGGTAAATCCATTCCATAACGGGCTTTAGTGCGCCGTTGGCAAAACGTAATGATGCGATTGCATCACTCGTAAATTGTGCGGATAACCGCAATGGGCGCTCAATGGTAATACGGCGGTAGCCAAATTCGTGGGTTGCAAATATTTTGCTGGCGAAGGTTTTGGGTATGTCTGCCTTTGGCGTGGCTGATTGGCGGCCACGGTTACTTTTTACATCGGCGGCTTTATCTAAACTGTAGGCATCTACCGCTTCAAAATCGCCAAAGCAGCGGGTGATGGTGGCTATATCGCCTTCATCCATTACATTGCGTTTAGAGCCAAGGGATTTACGCATTTTGCTGCACAAGTCAGTGCCATTAATGAGTTGCACTTTACCTTTGCGCTCGTTGGATTTTTTATTGGAAAGAATCCAAATGTAGGTAGCAATGCCGGTGTTGTAGAACATGTCGGTTGGCAGCGCGACTATAGCCTCTAATAAATCGGCTTCAAGAATATAACGGCGAATTTCGCTTTCGCCGCTGCCAGCACCGCCGGTAAAGAGTGGGGAACCGTTGAGGATGATGCCTATACGTCCGCCGTTTTCATCGGCACCACGTAATTTGCTAATCAAGTGCAGCAGAAACAACAAAGACCCATCGGATACGCGGGGCAAGCCTGCGCCAAAGCGACCATCGAAGCCTTTGAGTTTATGTTCGTCTTGAATATCGCTTTCGATTTTTTTCCAATCCACACCAAAGGGCGGGTTAGAGAGCATGTAATCAAATTTGTCGGCGTAGAGGTGATCGTTTGAAAGCGTGTTGCCTAATTTAATGTTGCCTACCTCTTGGCCTTTAATCAGCATATCGGCTTTACAGATGGCGTAACTTTCTGGGTTGAGTTCTTGGCCATAGGCGCGCATTACGGCTTGGGGGTTAAGCTCATGCACGTACTCCATACCTGCCGACAAAAATCCACCGGTACCGGCGGTAGGGTCATAGATGGTGCGGATGATGCCGGGCTTGGTGAGGGCTTCATCGTCCTCCATAAATACCAGCGAGGTGGTGAGGCGAACGATATCCCTTGGGGTGAAGTGCTCACCGGCGGTTTCGTTGGAGCCTTCCGCAAAGCGGCGGATTAACTCTTCAAACACCAAGCCCATATCGTGGTTGCTTATGCCTTTAGAATATTGGGGCGTCTTGGGGCTTAAATCGATGGTGCGAATTTTTTGCACGACTTTGTAGAGCAGGTTGGCATCGTTCAGCAGGCCAACAAACTCCATGAATTTGAAGTGCTCGAAAATCTCGCGGGCATCTTTAGAGAAACCTTGAATGTAGTTTTCCAAATTGGCCTTTATGCCGGTTTCACCCAGCTTGGAGAGATCCATTTTGGAGGTGTTGAAGAAGGACAGGCCATTAGTTGCACGCAGCAGCATTTTTTCATGCGCTTCTTCTGGCAGGTTCATGGGCTGGATTTCTTGAAATTTGGCGAGCACCGCCTCTTTGCTTGGCTCTAATACGCACTCAAGGCGGCGCAACAAACAAAACGGAAGGATGATGCGGCCATATTGGCTTTGCTTGAAATCACCGCGTAGTAAATCGGCAATAGCCCAGGATTCTGAGGCTAGGTTATTTGAGGTTTGGGACATAAGAGTGTTTTTTGACCAAAGTGGGTAAGTGAACTTTGGCAGCCCTGAAAATTGTTAAATGCCGCCATGCGCTTTAAGTAATTAATGGCAGGAATATACCCGAGTATTTGCGCCAAATGCTATTACAAGGGATGACGCACCGTGATCGCGGGCAGAAAAAAGCCCTCGAATGAGGGCTAAAAGTTGAACAGTTATGCAGCTATTAAATCGCTGGCGATTGCCATTAAATGCTATTGCACGCGAATTGAGTTAATCGCTAAAACACTACCACTAGCGAATTACTTCACCTTCCAACGCAGGTGTTGTGGGTGGATTAAGGCGTGCATGTGTTGCTTGTTCAAATGCGTAGGCCAAGCCCAGTAAACGCGGCTCACTGAAAGAGGTACCCATGAAAGACAAAGTGACGGGGAGTTTTTCAGGGGTTGCGCCTGCTGGCACCATCACATCGGGGAAGCCGGTGATGTTGGCTATGCTGGTCGCACTGATTGCGCGCGGTAATGAATAATCTATATCCAAACGCTGTGCGGGCACGGTGTTGGTGGGATAAATAAACGCATCCAATTTATGTTTGTACAGCAAACCTTGTAAATGGCCAGAGATTAAAGCGGGGCCGTGGGCTTTGGCGGAGAGATATATTGGATCATCCAAATCATAACCGGCTTGCTCTACTTTGAATTGTTCCCAACGACTGGGATTCGCTAATTGCCCTTTCTTGGGTTTGAAATTTTCAGCTCGCTCAATCAGCTCGGCCAGGGTTTTCGGGTAGCCTTTTTTGAGCGTGGAGAGATAAGTACCTACTTGAACTTTAAACTCACCGGGACGCATAGTTTCGTGAATAGATTGACGCTGCAAAATAAATTCAGGCAATTTAATTTCAACCAAAGTCGCACCGAGTGATTCCAATTTTTTGCGATTTTCAGCAAACACTTTTTTCACACCTTCATCGACACCTGCATAGTCAATTAACACACCCAAACGAGCGCCTTTCAATGCATTGGCATCTAAAAACTGTACATAATCCGTGTGATATTTTCCGACAGCATTTGCGGTTTCTGCATCGGCTGCGTCAATACCCGTCATTGCACCCAGTGCTGCTGCTACATCATAAATCGAACGTCCCATAGGGCCGCTGGTATCAAAAGAAAGCCCTAATGGAATCACGCCATCGCGCGATAACAACCCCCGCGTTGGTTTTACGCAAGCCAAACCACCCACAGAACAAGGGTTACGAATTGAACCGCCCGTGTCTGTTCCTAATGCAAGGGGCGCATACCATGCGGCAACCGCAGCACCTGATCCGCCGCTGGAACCTGAAGGGCCGCGCGTTAAATCATGAGGGTTGAGGGTTTGCCCACCGAACGAACTAAAACCATTGGTTTTTGCGCTTGATGCAAACTCACTCAAATTAGCTTTGGCGAGAATAATGGCGCCCGCTTCACGCAATTTTTTTACGATGAATGCATCATCGGGCGGCATAGATCCTTCCAGAAAAACCGAGCCGCCCGTCGTCGGCATATCAACGGTATCGTGGTTATCTTTAAGAATTACCGGAATACCATGCAAAGGGCCACGCGCGCCTTTGGCTTTACGCTCTGCATCCAAGGCTTTTGCTTCGGCCAGCGCTTTTGGATTTACATAAATCAACGCATTCAGTTTTGGGCCTGCATCGTCATAGGCTTTTACGCGCGCTAAAGAAAGCTCAACCAATTTTTCAGAGCTGAACACACCTTGCTCCATGGCTTTTTGTAAATCAGCAATGGTTGCGCTGGATAAATCCAGATCAGCAGCAAATGCACTATTCGCAATCATTAACGCGCAGCTCAAGGCAAGGCGCAGACGAGTAAACTTAATTTTTTTCATTATTCAACTCCAAAAATTGTTTTCGTTAATAAGTAATTTTTTCACCGGGCAGAGCGGGTGTCAGTGTTGGCGCTTTGCGATGTTTGGTTGCGGCTTCGTAACCACTCGCTAATTTAATTAGAGTCGGCTCAGTAAATTTGCGACCCAAAAACTGCAGGCCAAAGGGCATACCATCAGATGGGAAAAAACCACCGGGGACGATAATGGTCGGTAGCCCTGTGTAGGAGCTAATGCTATTGCGGGTATCAAGAGTCATCGGCAGTGAATTGCCAACATTTTCGATAGTTGCCGTTCTAAAAGGCAAAACCAGACCGTCAAGTTGATAAGTGTCCATCAACTTCACCAACGCGGAACGCAACATGTCTTGGGATTTATAAGCGGCAATCAGATTGGGGTGTCGCTCTAAAGGGATCGGATCTTTTGCGGCATCAATAATGGCGGGCTTAACCAAACTTCCGCCCTTTTGAATCATTTCTGCCACTGTGCGGATCGGTGCATCTTTCGGTAAAGCTGCCAGATATTTGTTGATGGCGACGGCGCGCTCAAAGCCCGCCGCTGAGGCATCGAATTGGGCTTGCACCAGATCAAATTCAACCGTGAGTGGCTCGACGACTATGGCACCTGCGGCGCGCATGTCTTGCACCGCTTTTTCAAAGAGCACCTGCCCTTCACTGTGCATTTTGCCTTTGCGCACCATTTGGCTCAGCACACCAACACGCGCACCACGCAAACCTTGGGGGTTGACGTAGGAAACGTAGGATTGCTCAGGCATTTTAC
>CAIOHY010000235.1 GCA_903858205.1 uncultured Cellvibrio sp. | reverse complement strand
AGTTGAACTCAGTGAAAGCATTAATGCCAAATCAATCGCTCATTTTCAAGAAGAGTGGGGCGTCGATCCATCTGAAAATTCGATTGGTGGAATTAAAAAATCCTTGCCTAAAATTATTTCTCGTGAAGTAACTATTGTGCAAAGAAAGCCCGAAAAGATGGGACGCAGATTAGGTATGACTACGGGTTGGGCTATCAAGTCAGAATTATCACGTCGAAATGTGCAGATGCTGTCGGGATGTACGTATGAGCGAATTGATGAACAAGGCCTGCATTTAACAATTAATGGAACACCACAATTGCTGAAAGCTGACACGATCGTCATTTGTGCGGGTCAAGACAGTGTTTTTGATTTACATCTTGACTTAAAACGCTTAGGAGTATTTTCTAACGTCATTGGAGGTGCTGAGCAAGCACAAGAACTTGATGCATTGCGAGCTATAGATCAAGGAACGCGACTTGCTTTAAGTTTTTGATTCCAATTAAATATTTAAAATTTATTAATTTCTCCATTTAAATTAAAACTCACCAAATCGTTAAGTTCAGGCTGACGGTTTGAAATTTACAAATGACTTGAAAGGTGTTTTTTATGAACTACAGTGATTTCCAATTTTTATTGTTCGATCACAAAGAGAACGGTGTTTTGCTTATTACCATCAATCGTCCAGAAGTGATGAATGCGACTAATGCACGTTTGCACTGGGAGCTCACTAAGATTTGGAATGTTGTTAACGAAGATCCGAATGTCAGAGTCATTGTGATCACCGGGGCTGGTGACCAAGCTTTCTCAGCCGGAGGGGATCTTGAGTGGGTAGAAAGTATGGTGGGCAATCCTGATGCATTGAATAATACGCTTAAGGAGGCGGCAGATATTGTTTACAACATGATGAGCTGCGACAAGCCGATTATTTCTGCCATCAACGGCATTGCTGTTGGCGCAGGACTTGCCGTCGCTTTTATTGCCGATATAAGTATCATGGCGGAGGAAGCGAAAATTACAGATGGCCACGTGAAAATTGGTGTGGCTGCTGGTGATCATGCTGCAATTTTGTGGCCTTTGTTGTGTGGAATGGCCAAGGCGAAATACTACCTTCTCACCGCGGAATTTGTAACGGGTAAAGAAGCTGAACGAATTGGGCTGGTTAGTCTGTGCGTACCACGAGCCGAATTAATGGACAAAGCACTCAGCGTAGCTCAAAAATTAGGCAAAGGCAGTCAGCAGGCCATTCGTTATACCAAAAGATCACTCAATGGTTGGCTTGACCAAGCACGCCCGATCTTTGAAAGCTCCTTGGCCATGGAGATGATGTGCTTTATGGGTAAGGACGCGGCTGAGGGTGTCGCCGCTGCACGTGCAAAGCGTCCTCCCGTATTTCCATCAACTCTTAAGTAATTTGATGAATGTTAATTAAATAATAGTTTCAATTTATAAGAAGACTTCCTCTAGTGAAGATTTTTTAAAAGTTGTCTGTTTCGTCAGAAAAGGATTTTTTTCATGAATTTTGAATTGTCGCAAGAGCAACAAATGATCCTCGAATATGGGGATCGAATTAGTAAAAAATTTGATCATCGGTACTGGAAAACATACGCAGAGCGGGCTGAGACGCCACATGAACTTTACGCACAAATTGCTGAAGACGGTTATTTGGGATTGATGGTGCCCGAGGCTTATGGAGGATCAGGCCTAGGAATGACCGAAATGGCTTTGTTTATGGAAGGCCTCGCCAGAAATGGTATACCCTTGCTTAACTTAGTGGTTGGCCCGACTATGACAATGGGACTCTTAGCCAAGCATGCAAGTGAGTCGATGAAGCAGCGTTTTCTGCCTCAAGGCTGTTCAGGCAAGCAGAAATTTTGCTTTGCAATCACTGAACCGAATGCCGGAACCAACACGATGGAAATAACATCGTTTGCAAAAAAAGACGGTGATAAATTTTTATTGAATGGCCAGAAAATTTACATTACCGATGCAAATACAGCCGATTACGCCTTGGTTTTTGCTAGAACGACAAATAAGGGTGAAAGT
>CAIOHY010000234.1 GCA_903858205.1 uncultured Cellvibrio sp. | reverse complement strand
CCATCAACGCGAAGAGGAACCCGATCGCGCCATATTCCATCAACCCATAACTTGGAATAGAAAGCAGCACCGCTCCTGCAATCACCGTCGCAGGGTAGTGCGCCCACCAATCATGGCGCGCGATCTGCGCGAGCAACATCTGGCACACCAGCATCGTCACCAACACATTCAGGGGAAAGGTCACTCCCAGCGCTGCGAATATGGCGAGCCCGATATCCGCTTCTTTAATCGCCGCCTGAATGGCAGCGGGAGCGGCTATGTAGGAGGCACTGGCGGTAAGTGCGGCGAGGATTAGCGTGGTACCGACGGGCAAGTCTAGCGCGATGCCTGCGGTAATCCCGATCATGGCTAAGAAAATGGGGGCGATAAGCGCGAAGCTGATTAGTCGCCAGTGTTGCCAGGGGAAGGGTCTTAAATGTTGCGATGCACAGACACCCATCTCCAATAGGAAGAGAGCGAGCAAGGCTTTAAACGCGCCGAGGAACAAGGGTGCTATATCTTTGCTCGCCTCGGGTCCGTAGAGGTAGCCAATAATCACGCCACCCGTAAGAAGTACAACGCCGCGGCTGGTAATTGCCTCATGCCAAATGCCTTTCATGCCGCCGGTGCTGCCAGTGGCTTTTTTGTATAACAAAATCGCGACCACGATTGCGGGCAATTCCAATAACACTAAGTACAAGGTGGTTTGTGGTGCGATGGTTAGGTTGTTGGCTTCTGCAAATGCCAGTGCGACCGCAAAGGTACCCGCACTCGCGGAGCCGTAGTGCGCGGCGATACTCGCGCTGTTGGCCGCGTTGAGCAGGATAAATTTGCGCAAGAGCGGGTAGAGCAACAGCGGTATGGCAATACCGAGCAAGATCACCGTGATCACCTCTGGCAGCAAGCTCCAACTTACCTGGCCATGCAGTGCCAGCCCACCTTTGAGGCCGAGTGTGAGCATCAACAGAATGCTCAGGGTGTCATAAGCGGCCTTGGGGACTTTGAGATCGGATTTGGCGAGCCCGGCGAGTACCCCGAGCAAGAAAAACATAATGACGATATCGGGCATGCTGGTCTCCAGATGAGTAAGGTATCTGGCGGCCATTGTGGCGATAGACGGTGATAGAAGATAATTAATGTTTATACTAATTCATATTTACGATTATCTATAGTTAACCCAAACCGACGGAGCCCTATGAACATTCGCCATCTGACTTTCCGGTTGTTGCAGGTCTATGTCGCCGTGGTGCGCACCGGGTCGATTTCACAAGCGGCGGGGCAATTGCATCTGACCCAGCCCACCGTCTCATTACAAATCAAACGCCTGACGGAAGCGGTGGGCGAGCTGTTGCTAGAGGTGCGCGATGGCCAATATCAACCGACCTTCGTGGGCAAAGAGTTGTACCACGCCGCGCTGGATGCGCTCAGCCGTTTTGACGATTTCAATAGTTTTCTGAGCGATGCCGCGCGGGGCGCCAAGGGGCATTTTGGCATCGGGGTAGTAACTACCGCCAAGTACATTTTGCCGCGCCTGCTTAGCCCCTATGCCAAGCATTATCCGGCGGTTGATGTGACACTGAGTATCGGCAATCGCGGCAGTGTGTTGCAGCGTTTTCAGAATCAGTTGGATGATTTGTATTTATTTAGTCATCCGCCAACGGGTGATCATGTTGTCAGTGGCCGATTCTTACGCAACCCGCTGGTGTTGATTGCGCCGAGCGATCACTGGGCTGCACAAAAAAACCAAATTGATTTTTCAGAATTAGTGAACGAGCGATTTTTAATGCGCGAGCCAGGCAGTGCCACGCGCATGGTGTTTGATACTTTTTTGCGCGAACAGAATTTGCAACTCCATAAAACCTTGCAGATTGAAAGTAATGAGGTGATTCGGATGAGTGTGGAAACCGGCTTGGGTTTGGCGGTGTTATCGGAACATACACTGGCGCAAACCCTGTCGCAGTCGAATGCAAAGGTGGCGATCATCAATGTGCGCGATTTTCCCTTGCACAGTCATTGGTATTTGGTGCGGCATGGCGATAGGCGTTTGCCTATCGCTGCGCGTCATTTTATCGAGTTTATGAATGCCCATTTACCGGAATGGGTGGAAGAAAAATATATTCGCAATGAATTGGCGGTGCTACTGGGAACTCACTGATGTATCTGCCGTTGTTGGCGCAGTATCCATAGACACTATGACCGGATAGTGATCGGAGGGATAGATATTGTTGTAGATAGCGGTATCCACTAAATGGTGTTGCACGCGAGTGGATTTTTTCACAAAAATAAAATCGATTTTGTTGTTCGGCTCTTTGTTTTCACCAAAGCCATTAAAGGTTTTTCCTCCGCCGGTCGCCGGAGTAACCGATATTTTTTCTGCATCTGCTAATGTTTGGGTGATGATGTCGTAAGCGGCGGAAGGTGCAGTGAAATTAAAATCGCCCGTGACAACGATGGGTGATGTCGCATCTATTTTTGCAATTTCACCCAGAAGTAATTTTGCACCTTCTTGCCGTGCGGTTTCGCCTTGATTGTCTAAATGCGTATTGAATACATACAAAAATTGTTTTGATTGTGCATCGAGCAATTTGGCGATACTCAGTGTGCGGCGATAGCTTGCATCCCACCCGAGCGATGGTTTGAGTGGTGTTTGCGATAGCCAGAGTGTTTGTTGGGCTTGCAGTGAAAAGCGCGCTGTGCGGAATAAAATCGCTGTGGTTTCACCTTTGTCGCGGCCATCATCGCGGCCGACACCCATCCATGAATAGTCATCCAACATTTCCACCAAATCTTCCACTTGGAAGAGTTCGGCTTCTTGTAATCCGATCACATCGGGGTTGTGGGTTTTGATCAGGTGCGCGACAAAATATTTGCGCTTTTTCCAGTGGTGCGGATTTTCCGGTGCTTCGCATAAACCGCAGCGGATGTTGTAACTCATGATGGTACTGGTTGTTGTGGTTGTTGTGGTTGTTGTTGTCGCGAGCGCGCTGGATGTGAGCGCGAGCAACAGAAAAACGGAGAGCACTTGCTTCATGGCCGGGGTATCCCAATAGTGAGCAGGGGGTGAAACCTTAGGCTATGCATTCTACGCATTTCATGGATGTGCGTTGGAATCAATTCGTATTTGTGTAGGTTGCGACACAGGTCTTTTTGTCCGCGCGCTTATCTGGCTGGAGAAAAGTGCGGGGCATTGCTGCCCCGCGCACCGCGTCCTTGCACATGGCTTCCTGAAAAAATGGATTAATCGGCCTGGTGCGTTTTACGCAATCTCACCAGCCCTGCCAGCCCCAAAGCGGCCATAAACAAACTAATGAGCGGCGGTTCTGGTACTTCAACAGGAGGGTTCACAACAGGCTTGTCATTGATCACAAATGAGTTGTTGTAAGAATAGAAGTGGGCATTGCGCTCGCCGGTAATGGTGAAGTGTGCATAGGAGGTTAACCCGTCACCGCTATGATCAATGGTCTGATTAAAATCCAGTGTCGGGACAAATGGTTGGGTGTTGCTGAATGCATATTGCTGCCCCCAGATCACATCGCCATTTGCGTCCAGGCCGCGTTGTTCCGTCCACAGCAAATCTTGTCCTCCGCCTTGAGTGGAGAGCTGGTCAAATAAGGTTTGGCGGCCGTAAGAGGTTGCATCGATATCAAACATGACACTGTGACCATTTACGGTAACGGTGTTAGTGAACGCGGGGCCAAAGCCTGACACTTCCTGAAAAAATGCATTGCCTGAGCTTAGGGTCCACTGGGCTGGATCGGTAATGGCGGTGATCGATTGAGTGAAGGATAGCCCCGCGAGGTTCTGATTGGCCGTGCCGAACACACCGGTGTTATCGAATCCATAATCGATGGTGCCTGAGAAGGTGACCATCCAGGCTGACGCATCAAGTGCGCAGCTGCTTAGTGCGAGTGCGGCGAACAGTTTTTTCATTTTCATTTTCTTTTTCATGGTCTCTCCCCCAATGGTTCTGCTTGTGGTTGTTGCACACTAAAAAAGGGGCCGAAGCCCCGAGTAAAAGGAGCCAGGCTCCTTTTTGGAACACGCTTTACAGCGATTTTAAAAAGGCCTGTACTGCGGCTTTCTGAGTGGGTGAAAGCGCGTTGTAATTGGCGCGTGAATGGGTTCCTTCGCCACCATGCCATTGGATGGCTTCGTCCAGCGTGCGTGCGCGGCCGTCATGCAGGTAACTTTCTTTCGGTGTGCACACCTCCTGCCCATCCAGACCGAATGCTGGAGCATTGCCCCGCAAACCGGTCACGCCGCCGGTAACACAGGCGGAGACACCCACCCCCCAGAGCGGCGCGGTTCTCCATTCGGCGCCTGAAGCTTCACCTTCGCCCAAACTATCGGCCATCTCGGCGCCCAAATCGTGTAACAGCAGGTCGGTATAGGGCTGTATGGTTTGGTTGCGCAATTCGGCGAAAGGCGCGTATTGGCTGGTCACATAGCTCGGGGTGTGGCACCCCTGACAACCAATGGATTCAAACAGGGCCTTACCTTGGATGACCTCCGGCTTGTTGTAATCGCGTTGGCCGCGAACACCCAACAACCCAATGTACTTGACCAGGTTGTCCAGGTGCTGATTGGCTATTTCTGATCCGCTCGAACCGCAGTCAGTCTGGCTTGAACCGCAATCCGGATTGGGCATTACGCTGGTCATCACACCCATATCCGTATTGAACGCGGCCGCAACTTGGTGTTTGAGGCTAGTCGCCGCGGCTTTATAGCCGAATCGGCCGAGCCGGGTTTGGCCGGTAACAGGATCAATCGCGCGCTGGGCTTTACCGGAAATGCCATCGTTATTGCTGTCGTTAACATCTTCATTCGCCAAAATGGCCGATTCCGGAATGGCTTCAAGCAGCCCCATGCCGACCAGTTGGGGAGCGAGACGGGCTGAGAATGTCTCTGGCTGAGTGCCGTTAAATTGATAGTTGGGCTTACGTAGGCCATTCAACTCGGTCCAGGAGGCGATAACCGCATTGCCCTCGCTGGTCGCACCGCCATTCGCCTCGGGCTGAAGCACTCGGCCCAGTAAGGGATGCGGATTACCTTGAGCGTCGCCTACTTTGAACACCCACATATCCAAGGGTTGGCCAACGCCTGCCACTTCCGCGCGCCCATTGCGTTCGTGGCAATCGGCACAGCGATCATTGATATAGCGGTTGCCTGATTTGCCCAGCGTATCCGCGAACACACCGTTTGCACTGTTTTCATCATGTGTGCCATCTACAAACGAGGTATGGTGAACGCGGCGCCCCAGAACAAATGGCTGGCCATTCTCATAGCCAAGGTTGTTCGCCATTTGTTGGAAATGGCCATCCGGCTCTGCGGTCATTTGTACGTGCAGAGTGGTATCGCCCCCTAAGCGCGCGCTGACCGGGAGCGGGATAGAATCCCGTTGCTTGAATAGTCCGCCCACAAAGCTATTGCGGTCAGTGACATCCCAAGGGACCAAACCTTGCCCAACGATGTAAAGATAGGTGGTGCCGTAATAGTTATCGCGCCCACGCAAAACGCCGCCTTTATCCAGAAACTGACTTATCTCGAACTCCATCTTGTCGCCTGATTGAATCGGGCGTCCTTCGCGGCAGTTCCAACTGTCTTCTTTGTAGTAGTGGAAACGGCTATCTCCGGCGGGGCCATTGACGCGCTCATGACGCCATTGCCGCAGTACTCGGCAAGGGTATTGCGGCCTACATACCACCAACGATTCTCGGCTTGAGCGTTATCGAGTAGACCCTCAGCGCGAACGTTCATGGCGATTTTGGTGCCGCCCTTAGCGACATAGTCAATGATCTCTATCGCGGCCGTGCGCTGCTCCCAGTAAAAGGTCAAGTAATGGTCGTATGCCTGAAAGTGGTTTTCTTTGGCATGACGGTCGCGTCCCCGATCGCTGATGCGCGTCACCAGGGCATCGCCCCGATCGTGTTGAATGACTGGGTCAAGTGCGGTGTTTTGGTTAAATAACGGCGTAATCTGACCGAGGGCGATACTGCTGTTCGCGCTGCTGGTACTGCTTGCAACACTACTTGCAACACTGCGTGAGCTGCTGCTGAGGCTACTGCTGGATTGCGGTGCTGCACTGCTGGAGCTGGGTGCAACGCTGCTTGGTTGTGACGATGAACTGGGTGCCGCCAAGGTGAAGCTGGCAAGACTCGTCTCACGGGCGAAGCCGGCACTGGTATCCCAGTAGGTACAGCGGTAACTGATCTGATTGCCAGCGCTTAAACCATTGATCAGATAGCTATTGTTGCCAGCCGACTGATTCATACTCACATTGAGCTGAGCGCCGCCATTAACTGAGTAATGCAAGGTCGCCCAGCCTGTGCTGGCGAGGTTAACGGTCGCGCTAGCGGCGCTCGTCTGCTGGATTTGGCAGATCCCCCTCGCGATTGAACTCGTTGAGCTTGCGCTTTTGCTCGATGGAGCCAGAGAGCTGGATGATGCCAAGGAGCTGGATGGTGTTAAGGAGCTGGAAGGTGCAGCTGAACTGGGTGTAGAGGAGCTGATCGCCGAGCGGGCAGAGCTGGAGGGCAGGCTTCCCAGCGTG
>CAIOHY010000233.1 GCA_903858205.1 uncultured Cellvibrio sp. | reverse complement strand
ATTCTCAGCGCTATCCCCCCCTTCCAGCGGCTGGTCGATGAATCAGAATTAGGGTTTTGTTTTGACCCCAGCACCCAATCGCGTGCGGCGATTAATCAACTGCTGGATCTGCACGCCCAGGGGGAATCTGCCTATCAAGCGCGGGCGGGAGCAGCGCGGGAATTTTCCAAGCGCTATGCCTGGCCTGAAGTCGCAGACCGTTATCTGGCGCTCTACAACCAATTACGGAGCGCGTCATGAAACGCCTGTGCCGCTACGGCGCCTTGGTAATCCAGTGCACACTGGGGGCGTTACTGGCGGGTGTGGGTTTCAGCGCGCAGGCTGGATGCCTGGATCAGGCGCGGCTGACCGGCGTCAATATCGCCGGGGCAGAGTTCAATGCAAAAAAATTGCCGGGAGTCGTGTTTAAGGATTACACCTATCCCAGCAAAGCCGAATTGGCATTTATCGCCAGCCAGGGTGCCAATATCATTCGCCTGCCATTTGCCTGGGAGCGGTTGCAACCTGTTGCCATGGGGCCACTGAGTCAGGCAGAGCTAGGGCACCTGCGCTCCACCGTCGCCAACGCCAACGCCGTTGGGCTATGCGTGCTTTTGGACGCCCATAACTACGCCACCTACTACCAGTACAAACTGGTGGACACTCTGCCCGATGGCACGCCCCTAAGCAGTGCGTTTATCGATTTCTGGCTTAAGGTGGCTGATACGTTTCCGGAACCGGATACGGTGGCCTTGGGGTTAATGAATGAACCTTCTGCTATTTCTGTCGCCAATTGGGCGGCCATCGCCAAGCAAACGCTTGCTGCATTGCGCGCAGCAGAGTCCAAGCACTACATCTTTGTCGCCGGTGGCCGCTGGAGTGGGGTTCACGATTGGTTTGCCGGTCTTCTGCACAGCAACGCAACCGAGTTTGATGACCTGCAGGATCCGCTGAAACGCGCCATTATCGAAGTACACCAATATACCGATAGCGATTATTCCGGCACCCACACTGCGGCCACCGGCCAAGGGTGCCGCGCCGCCGACGAATTCAACGCAAAATTCGAGCGCATCACCCAGTGGGCCAAAACCCACCAACAAACGCTGTTCCTCGGCGAGTTTGGTGTGCCCTCCAGCAGCGACTGCCTGCTCACCCTAACCCGCTTTTTAGAACTGACCAATGACAGCCCCTGGCGGGGCTGGGCTTATTGGGCCGCCGGAAGCTGGTGGGGGAATTATCCACTCGCCCTGAGCGGCCCCAAACAACCCACCGCGCCCCAGTGGGGACCACTCAAAACCTATTTTTACGACGCGGCTGGACACAACGGAATCAGCCCGCCCATATCACCCGCACCGGACGCGCCAACCCCTTGAGAGGGACTGAAGGAGACCAACATGAACGCACCCGACTTAACCGTCTCACCCGATGCGCGGATGCTGGATGAAGATGCGCCGCACCCAAAACAGAAGTACCTGTTGTTATCCGCGCACGATTTCAGATCCCCCCGTAAAGCAGGTATGCATTTTATCGCCAGCGAGTTGGCCAAAATGGGGACAACACGGTTCTTCTCACTGCGCTACAGTTTTTTGTCGCGTTATAAACAGGATCCACGCCTGTCACTGGATGATCAGGCCAACAAAATTGTGTTTTATCAGGGCGTTGAATGTTATTTGTGGAAGACACTCATTCACCCTATTCGCGTGCGCCCCTTTGAATCATTGATGTACCATTTTTACAGTTATGGTTTGAACAGTGTTTTGCGCGAATGGATACGCGACTCGGACGTGATTATTTTAGAGAGCGGAATAGCGCCGATTTTTTTCGATTTAATTAAACAACTCAATCCTCAGGCAAAAGTGTTGTATCGCGCGTCAGATGCGTTGGACACTATTGATGTTGCTGCTTACATCAGCAAAACTTTTGCACGTATCGCCAAAAAAATTGACACCATCATACTTCCATCAAAAGCACTCGCCGAGACAATTCCTTCCACCCACAATCTCGCATTTGTGCCACAAGGCATTGACCACTCGCTTGATGCGAAGGCTAATCCATCGCCCTATAAAGGTGGCATTCACGCGGTCTCGATTGGCTCCATGTTGTTCGACCCGGAATTTTTTGTGTTAGCCGCACGACGATTTCCGCATATTCATTTTCATATCATCGGCTCGTGCCAACCACGCCATCCAGAGTACGGCGATAACGTCAGTGTGTATGGCGAAATGCCGTTCGATCAAACCCTGCCCTACATTAAACATGCCACGCTAGGAATAGCACCCTATTCGAGTGTTAACTTGCCCGCTTACCTGCGTGATACATCGCTCAAACTCACACAATATGAATTTTTCGGATTACCGGCGATATGTCCACATTTCATTGCCGCGGATTATCCAACACGCTTTGGTTACGAGATTGGCGATGAAAACTCCATCGCACTGGCGATATCGCGCGCGTTAAATCCGCGCGCGCCACTGCCCAAGCGCCATGTACTCGACTGGAAAGAAGTAACCGAGCGAATGCTTGCCCCAAAGCAATTTAGTGACACAGAGGTATTTGCATAATGACCGAGCACAACACACCAACCACACCTGAGGTAATTGCGCTGGGCGGATTTCCAATCCAACGTACGACCACCGCCGCGCTGATTCCAGTGATGCAAGAAAAAATGCAAGCGCAACAACTCACGCTATTTTTCGCCAACACTAATTTCATTGTGAAATGCCAAGCGCACAAAGCCGCCATGGCAACGCCGGATACCATTATTGTCAATGACGGCATCGGCATCGATATAGCAACCTGGTTGGTTCACCGCAAAACCTTCATTGAAAACTTAAACGGAACCGACTTTACTCCGCAATTTTTGCAGCAACTGGGCGCAAATGCGCGGGTGTTTTTAATTGGTGCTAAACCGGGAATAGCGCAGCGTGCAGCACAGCGCCTGCGCAGCCAACACTCGGTCAATGTGGTCGGCGTGCGCAATGGAT
>CAIOHY010000232.1 GCA_903858205.1 uncultured Cellvibrio sp. | reverse complement strand
AGCTGATGCTGGCTTTTTTATTGTCCGAATTTTCGTTTTTTTGAAGGAATTGATTCGGCGCAATCAAGAACGGTGCTACGCGCCCGAAGGCTGTAGCACTATTCTTTTAGTTAATCTAACTTGCTCAAATCCCTTACTGCACCTTTATCCGCGCTAGTCGCTAACATCGCATAGGCTTTTAATGATGCGCTGACCTTGCGCGGGCGAACTTCGGTTGGTTTCCAGGCCAAAGCGCCTTTCGCGTTTTCTGCAGCGCGGCGCGCATCCAGCTCCGCATCGGTCAGCACGACATTAATACTGCGGTTGGGGATGTCGATGCGGATGATATCGCCAGTCTCCACCAAGCCAATTGCACCGCCCGAGGCAGCCTCGGGTGATACGTGGCCGATAGATAAACCTGATGTGCCGCCGGAGAAGCGACCGTCTGTCAGCAGCGCGCAGGCCTTGCCCAAGCCTTTGGATTTCAAATAGCTGGTGGGGTACAGCATTTCCTGCATACCGGGGCCGCCTTTAGGGCCTTCATAGCGGATCACTACAACATCACCTTCTTTCACTTTGCCATCGAGAATGTCGGCTACCGCTTTATCCTGGCTCTCCACAACATAGGCCTTGCCTTCAAAAACCCAGCAGCTTTCATCAACACCAGAGGTTTTTACCACGCAGCCATCAATGGCGATATTGCCTTTAAGGACGGCCAAGCCGCCCTCTTTGCTGTAAGCGTTTTTAACGGAACGGATACAGCCTTCGGCGCGATCCCCGTCCAGTGTTGGCCAACGTGTTGCTTGGCTAAAGGCCACTTGCGTTGGGATACCGGCGGGACCCGCCTTATAAAAAGTCGCGACTGCTTCAGAAGAGGTGGTAATGATGTCCCACTTATCCAGTGCTTCCTGGAATGTTTTGCTGTGCACAGTCGGCAATTGGTTGTGCAGCAAGCCCCCGCGGTTAAGCTCGGCCAAAATACTCATCACACCACCGGCGCGATGCACGTCTTCCATGTGATATTTGGGCGTGTTGGGTGCGACTTTGCACAACTGGGGCACCTTACGGCTCATGCGGTCTACATCAAACATTGTAAAAGGCACATCGCCTTCTTGCGCAGCGGCGAGCAAGTGCAAAATAGTATTGGTAGATCCACCCATGGCAATATCCAAGGCCATCGCATTTTCAAATGCATCGAAGCTGGCGATTGAGCGAGGCAACACACTCACATCATCTTCCTCGTAGTAGCGTTTGGTGATTTCAACGATGCGGCGGCCAGCTTCGAGGAACAGCTGCTCGCGGTCAGCATGGGTCGCCAATAGGGAGCCGTTGCCGGGCAAGGATAACCCCAATGCTTCAGTCAAACAGTTCATCGAATTTGCGGTAAACATACCTGAGCAGGAGCCGCAGGTTGGACAGGCAGAGCGTTCATATTCCTTAACTGTTTCGTCGCTGGCATTGTCGTCTACGGCAATCACCATGGCGTCTACGAGATCGAGCTTGTGCTCAGAGAGTTTGGTTTTACCCGCTTCCATCGGTCCGCCCGAAACGAAAATCACCGGGATGTTCAGGCGCATCGCTGCCATCAGCATACCGGGAGTAATTTTGTCGCAGTTGGAAATACACACGATCGCATCGGCGCAGTGGGCGTTAACCATGTATTCCACTGAGTCGGCGATAACATCGCGTGATGGGAGGCTGTAAAGCATGCCGTCGTGACCCATGGCGATACCATCATCTACCGCGATGGTGTTGAACTCTTTGGCGACACCGCCGGCCCTTTCGATCTCGCGCGCTACCAATTGACCAAGGTCCTTCAGGTGCACATGGCCGGGAACGAATTGGGTAAAGGAGTTGGCGATGGCGATAATCGGCTTATCAAAATCGCCATCTTTCATCCCGGTGGCGCGCCATAATGCGCGCGCACCGGCCATATTGCGGCCAGCGGTAGTGGTTTTGGAGCGATAGATTGGCATAAGGCATAACCTCGTAAAGCGCGTTGCAAGTTGCAAACAGCGGTGAATTTGGGTGTGATGATGGCCGAAATCATACCAGAAAGGCGTGCTTTTCGGCAGCTTGGCGTATGATTCGCAGTGCGGGCAATTGCCGCTTCCGCGAGATCGGAAACGGCGTTACGGCCGATCAGCTGAGCGCTTTAATAAAAATCTTTGAATTGCGCTGGTAGTTGTAAAGCTCTTGCTTGGCGATGGGTAAATCTTCAATTTTGCCTTGCACAAAACCCTGCTCGATAAACCAGTGCGCGGTTTGAGTGGTGAGCAAAAACAATTGTTTGATGTGCTGTTTGCGCGCTTGATTTTCCATCTGTTGCAAGAGTGTGGCAGCCCGCCCGCCGTTGCGATAATCCGGATGGGTTGCAACGCAGGACAGCTCTGCCATATCACCGTAGGGGTAGAGCGCGGCGCAGGCGATAATGGAGCCGTCTTTATCCATCACATGAAATTTGTTGATTTCTGTTTCCAGTACTTCGCGCGAGCGACGCACTAAAATTCCCTGCTCTTCGAGTGGGCGAATTAATTCCAGAATACCAGCAACATCATCGATACTTGCGGTGCGCAATTGCTCGTATTGGCCTGAATAAATCATGGTGCCCAAACCGTCGCGCGTAAATAATTCAGTGAGCAATGCACCGTCGGTTTCGTAACTGATTAATTGCGCGCGCTGCACACCTTGCAGGCAGCTTAAATAGCAGGCGCTCACGGCTTGCTGCAAATCAAAACTGATATGGCTACCAAACTCGGTTAAATAATTTTTGCATTCCGGTAACGAAAGCTGGCGAATTAAATTGCCTTCGCTATCGCTCAAACCATTACCGGCAACAAAAGCTAATAACTTGTCCGCTTTGATTGCCCCCGCAACGTGAGTCGCGACATCACTAAACGTTAAATTAAAAATTTCGCCTGTTGGTGAGTAAGCTAAAGGCGATAGTAAAACCACCGCACCAGAATCCAGTGCTGCATTGAGTGACCTGGTGTTTACCTTGCGCACTTTGCCTGTATGTTGCAAATCCACACCATCGATCACACCGTAAGGCATGGCTACCACAAAGTTGCCGCTGATGACTTGCATATCGGCATCGTGCATCGGCGAATTGGGCAAACTGGTAGAGAGCGCCGCTTCAACAATCGTGCGCGCCTCGCCAATCGCCTGAATAACCAAACGTAAACTTTCACTGTCGGTAATGCGCAAGTGATTATGGAAGTGGCTAAATGTATCGGCAACTTGCAAGCGATCATCAATTTGCGGGCGCGCGCCGTGCACTAAAACCAAACGCACATCGAGACTGCATAGCAATGCGATATCGTGCACGATATTGTGAAAATTGGTGTGAGTAATAGCTTCGCCGGGTAGCATCACAACAAACGTTTTATCGCTATGTCTGTTGATGTATGGCGTCGAGTGACGAAACCATTTTACGTAGTCTTGAGTGTTCGCAGGCACGATGTTTCTCTTGTGAAAAATGTTTTTGTTGTAAACGAAAAAATTATCTATAAACAATATTTTTCTATCAGTTCGCGCACAATCTTTACCGCCGGTTCAATCTGGTTGAGCGGAATAAACTCATCTGGCTGATGTGCCTGATTAATTGATCCAGGTCCCATTACCACGGTTTGCATGCCGAGTTGTTGCATGAAGGGCGCTTCAGTGGCGAAGGCGACACTCTCGGAGTGATTGCCGGTAAGTTGCTCGCATAATTTTACCAATTCACTGTGTTCATCTTCACCGAAGGGATCAACACCTTCAAAGACCGATGATAAAACAATATCGGTACCGCTGCGCTCGGCGATGGGCGTGAGGCGCTGCTGGATAATCGCGCGCATTTCATCGTTGTCCATGCCGGGCAACAAACGCAAATCAAAATGCAATTCGCAAGCGCCGCAGATGCGATTGGCGCCGTCGCCGCCGTGAATGCAACCTAAATTGAGTGTGGGTGTTTGCACTGCAAATCCGGGATCGCGATATTTAAACTGCAATTCCGTACGCAGGCCGATGAGTTCATTCATCACTTGATTCATCGCTTCCAACGCATTTTTTCCGAGTGCCGGGTTGGATGAATGGCCGCTTTGGCCGCGCACGCGAATGGCTTCCATCATTATCCCTTTGTGAGCGCGGATTGGAACCAAGCCGGTCGGCTCGCCGATAACGGCATAGCGCGGTGTTGCGCCGGGAATTCCCGTCTTTGCCAGGGCGCGGGCGCCGCTCATGCTGCTCTCTTCATCGGCCGTGGCGAGTACGATGAGTGGTTGTTTAAACGTTTGGTCGATATAGGGTTTTACCGCTTCAATAATGACCGGAAAAAACCCTTTCATATCGGTGGCGCCGAGGCCGTAGAGTTTGCCGTTTTTTTCGGTGAGCGTGAAAGGGTCGGATTGCCAGCGGTCAGCGTCGTAAGGAACCGTATCGCTATGGCCAGCCAATACGAGGCCGCCATCGCCGCCGCCGAGGGTCGCAACCAGATTGGCTTTTCCGGTTTGTGCCAGTGGCATCACTTGGGTGTTAAAGCCCAAATCCGCAAAGCAGTTGGCGAGGTAATCAATCACCCCGCGGTTGCTCATATCCCACTCGGGTACGGCGCAGCTCACCGAAGGCAATGCCACCAGGTGTTGCAGGTGATTTTGATAGCGTTTGAAATCAACAGTCATGGGAGGCTCGCCAGAATACTATCGGGCTGTTATCGGCGATTGCGCAAAAAAATGCAAGCAAAAGGCTACCGAGTCTCGCGCCCGATCTAAAGGAGAGAGGTATTGTTTGTGGGGCGGATTGTGTGCAAATGCCTTAGCGAGCAAGCAGCAGGTGTAAACGGCCTCCAACATCATGAGCCCGGTTAGCGATATCGCCGACCCAGTCGATAATATTGTAAAGAAACATGACATCGACCGGTGGGAGCTGTGTTTCTAGTGCAAACAGCGACGTGCGTACACCAATTTCAAGGCGATCGGATTTTTCTTCGAGTTCATCCAGTTGTTTAATCATCGTGCTAATTAGGCTCAGTTCGCGATAGTCAAAGCCGCTTTCGATTAATTTATCGAACTCGCTGATTGCTACGAGCGCTTGTTCAGCTGCCGCAACACTGGCTTGCACAAACTCGTTCATCTCTTCATGCATGCTACTTGGGATGCTCATTCGGCGTCCGATGATAATGCCGGTTATATCTTTGGCACGGTTTGGGAGCCTATCCTGGGAGGCTAGGAGTTCAAGCAAGTCGGTGCTCGGCAGGGGAAGAAATAACCGTTTGGGTATATGTACGCGCAGTTCTTTTTTGAGTTCGTTAGCCTGCTGCCCAAATTGGGTAACACGCTGTTGGATTTGTCTTGCTTGCTCCCAGTCGTCGCTTGTAACGGCTTCAAAAAAGCCAGTGAGTTCTGCGGCGGCCTTCACCGCCAGTGTCATATGTTCTTGAATGGGCTTGGATGGTGCGCGACCAAACAAGTTTGCTAGTGCTGAAAAACGTTTCAATCAATGCTCCACATAAAAATATGTCCCTGCCGGAACCTTAGCTATAAGGGTTACGTGCGAATGTTTCATTTTTATGGCTTTTTTGTTTCGGTTTCAGGTCGGTTGATATGAATAAGCGCCAAATTCATTTTTGTGCTGAAACCTAAAACCGCAGCCCGCCGCTTATTGGGCAGACGCTCGCCCCTTGAGGCGCTACAATCGCTTGAACTCATAATCAATAAGCAGGAACCACAAGATGGCGCAGGTGTTAGATCGGGTATTGGATTTGCGTGGCTTGATTCAGGATCTGGTCGCCGATGGGCGCATGAAGCAGGTTGATGCCAATGTGTTGCTCGGCGCTTCACGCAGCCGCGAGCAGGCCATCATGCACCCGCTTGCCTATATCGCCACCCAAAATCTGGAGGATATGCAGCGCCCAGGCAAAATGCTGGACGGCGATACACTAACCCAGTGGTTGGCGGCCAAAGCGCATTTACCCTTGTTTCATATCGATGCCATGAAGATCGATGTTGCCAAGTGCACCGAGGTGATGAGTTATGCCTTCGCCAAACGCCACGGCATTCTTTGCGTGAAAGTCGAGCCAGACCATGTTGTCGTCGCCTGTACCCAGCCGTTTATGGCCGGGTGGGAGCCGCAGGTAGAGCACGTCGCGCGCAGGTCAGTTAAGCGGGTGGTGGCGAATCCTGCCGATATCGAACGCTTTATGGTCGAGTTCTATACCCTCGCGCGTTCGGTTTCCGGCGCCAGTGGCGCGACTGCTGCCTCGGCGATTACCAACTTTGAGCAGCTGGTGGAGCTGGGTAAGGCCAGCGATCCGGATGCGAATGACCAGCATATCGTCAAGATCGTGGACTGGTTGCTGCAATATGCCTATGACCAGCGCGCCTCGGATATCCACATAGAACCACGTCGGGAAGTCGGTCGTATTCGCTTTCGTATCGACGGTGTTTTGCACTACGTTTATGAATTGCCAGCGAACGTCTCCACTGCCGTCACCAGCCGTTTCAAGGTGCTGGCGCGTATGGATATCGCCGAAAAGCGTAAACCGCAGGATGGCCGGATCAAAACCCGCCGCAGCGACGGCAGCGAAATCGAGCTGCGCATGTCCACACTGCCAACGGCTTTTGGCGAAAAGCTGGTAATGCGGATTTTCGACCCGGAAGTGCTGTTGCGCAGTTTTGCGGATTTGGGTTTGGTCGGCGACGACTACAACCGCTGGCACTCCATGCTCACACGTCCCAACGGCATACTGCTGGTAACCGGTCCGACGGGTTCCGGTAAGACGACAACGCTCTATTCATCATTGCGGCAAGTGGCCACCGATGAGGTTAACGTCAGCACCATTGAAGATCCGATCGAAATGGTGGAAGAGCGTTTTAACCAGACCCAGGTGCACCACAAAATCGGGCTGGATTTCGCCGCCGGTATCCGCAGTTTGATGCGGCAAGACCCGGACATCATCATGGTGGGCGAGATCCGCGATTTGGAAACCGCGCAGATGGCCGTGCAGGCCGCACTGACCGGCCACTTGGTGCTATCGACTGTACACACCAACGATGCGCCTTCCACTGTCGCGCGGCTGCTGGATTTGGGCATTCCCTCCTACCTGATCAACGCTACCTTGCTTGGGGTGATGGCGCAGCGGTTGGTGCGCACCCTCTGCCCGCATTGCAAAGAGGAGGGGCACATCACCCAAGAGCACTGGCAGGAATTGGTCGCGCCCTGGAAGGTGAACTTGCCCGCTAAGGTTTATCGCCCGGTTGGGTGTTTGGAGTGCCGCAATACCGGTTATCTAGGCCGGCAAGGGTTGTATGAGATTTTGATGTTGTCGGAAAACATCAAGGAGAAAGTCGTTCCTGACTGCAATCTGCAGGATTTACGCCGCTTGGCGATGAAAGAGGGGATGCGCACCCTGCGTTTGTCCGGCGCACAAAAAGTGGCCGCCGGGTTAACGACGATGGAGGAGGTATTGCGTGTGGCGCCACCGCCGGAGAAGGTGGGTTAATCGGATTCCATAGATTGTTTGTGTTGTGCCCTCCTAAATTCCCAACATTGACTAAGCTTTAGGCATTACAGTCGCGAAGGGTGGTTTATGAAAGGCATAGTCTTTACTGAATTTATGGATATGGTTGAGCAGGGTTGGGGGATGGAAATGGTCGATGATCTTATCGATGCGACCAACCCCGCCTCAAGGGGTGCCTACACCAGTGTTGGCACTTACGACCTTAACGAACTGGTCGGTTACGTGGTGGAGCTGTCGCGCCGTTTGGATGCTCCGGTTCCCGCACTGGTAAAAGCCTTTGGGGTATTTCTCGCTGGCTCGTTTGTCAAAAAATTTCCTGTCTTCTTTGCCTCTGCCCGCTCGACCTTTGACGTGTTGCGCGAGGTAGACCGGCATATCCATGTGGAAGTGAGAAAGCTTTATCCTGACGCTGAATTGCCGGTGTTTAGTTATCGTGATGTTGATGCCGATACGCTTGAGCTGATTTACGAGTCCACACGCAATCTTCCCGATCTTGCCGAAGGGCTTATTGAAGGCTGTGCCGGGCATTTTAACGAAATCCTGCGTATCGAACGGACGTCAGTGCAAATGGAGCCGGTTCCACAGGTCGTATTTGTCATTACCCGCGTTGCCTAGGTTGTTATGACAGACGATGCCTTAGAGCGAATGCAGCGACGGTTTGAGCGCGAACGGCAAGCGCGGCTTGCCGCTGAAGAGTTATTGGAGAATAAAAGCCGCGAGCTTTATCTGGTTAACCTGCAGTTGCAGACCTTGGTTGATGAGCGGGAAGCGCAAGTGCGCGAGCGGACCATCGAGCTGGAAATTGCGCGTGATCAGGCGCTTGCGAGTTCCCGTGCAAAAAGCGAGTTTCTCGCCAATATGAGCCATGAAATGCGCACGCCCCTCAACGGTGTGCTCGGCATGCTCAGCGCTGCAGTGAAAGTTAATGATAAGCAGCGTCAGCAGCATCTTATTACTGCCGCGGTGCAATCAGGGCAGTTACTCCTCGCATTGATTAATGATTTGCTTGAAGTGTCGCGCTTTGAATCGGGCGCAGTGCAGCTAGCGCCTGTTTCGGTCGATTTAATTACTTCATTGGCGGGTGTTATGCCGCCTTTTGCCCAGGAAGCCGAGCGTAAAGGCCTGGAGTTTGTGTGCGAGATTTCCTCCGATTTCCCCAGCCTGGTGTTCGTCGATGATTTTCGTGTGAAACAACTGGTGTGTAATCTGGTCAGTAATGCGATCAAATTTACCCATAGCGGTTTTGTGTGCGTGAGTGTGAATCTGTTATCGGGTTCGACAATTGAAATCTCCGTGAACGATTCCGGTATTGGTATTTCGCCGGCGCAAGTCGAAAAAATCTTTGAGCCATTTGTGCAAGCGGATACCTCGATTACCCGTAATTATGGCGGCACCGGTTTGGGCTTGGCGATTTGTAAAAAAATAGTGGATGCGATGGGTGGAAATTTTCACCTCGACAGTACCTTGGGTGTTGGATCCAGTTTTTGTGTGCGCCTGCCTCTGGATTTGCTGGAGCCCTCTCCATTACCGGATTGTTTCCGTTCCCGCCGCGATTCCCTCGGTGTGGTGCTGATGGTGCGCGGCGATCGCTTGGCGAACTACTTGCGCAAAAGTCTTGCGCAGTTGGGGCTGGCAAATTATCAAGTGGTGACTGATTGGCAAACGATTTGTTGGTCGACGTTAACCGAGTGTCGTGATCCATGGCTATTTTTAGATGGCCGCTTGGTAGCTCATATTGATACTGCGCAATTAATGGCGCTCAAGCATGATCTACCCCAGCTGAAATTGATCGCGGTGGAAATGCCTGGTATCGATTCGAGTTTTTCGTTTCAAGTGGATGGTTACTTGTTTCACCCGCTGATTCTGAATTCGCTGGTTGGAAGGCTCATGGGCCTTGGAATTGAAGAGAAAAAAGATAAAAAAGCAGACGATGTTTCTGCGGTGCCTCAATTCAATGGGCAACATTTATTAGTTGTTGATGACAACGAAATTAACTATCAGGTGATTGCCAGTTTGTTGGCGACGAGTGGTTTGCGTTTGTCCTGGGCTGAAAACGGCGAGCGCGCCTTGGCTTTTTTTGCGGAGAATTCACCTGCACTGGTGTTGATGGATATTCAAATGCCGGTGATGGATGGGCTTACGGCGGCGCGGCATATTCGTCAGATTGCAGGGCGCGCATCGACTGTTCCTATCATCGCGATGACGGCACATGCATTTACGGAAGATCGTGAAAAAAGCATCGCAGCGGGTATGAATGAACATCTCACCAAACCGGTTGAACCAGAAAAATTATTTGCGGTGTTACGCCACTATATTGCGGTTGATGCAAATCCGATTGCATCGCCATCTGAGCCGATATTAGCGCCCCCGGCGGAGGTTCGTGAACTCGTCACAAACGCGAGTGAATTGGTTGAGCTGCCGGGCTTTGATGTGGCCAGCGCCATGCAGCGCACAGGTGGCAATTGGCCGCTGCTGCGCAAATTAATCATCGGTTTTGCCGCTAGCCAGCAGCATGCCGATACGGAAATGGCGCAGCACCTGGAAGCCGGTGATGTTGAGTCGGTTCGCATGCTCGCTCACAAAATTAAAGGCACAGGCGCAACCTTGGGTGCGGAGCGTGTCGCCAGTGCCGCGAGCGCTATTGATCGGCAGATTAAAGATAATTTGTTGCCTACAGCGGCGATGATGGACGAATTTAGTATTGCACTCAATGAAATGAAACTAAGCGTGGCGAGTTTGGAAAACAATGGCTCGTCATCTGCAGTATCAGTGGCGGCGTCGGCAGAAGTCATCGATGGACTTAGTGTTGCGCTAGTCGGTATTGAACAGAATCTGGCGGTAAATCTCGGTGTGGTCAAACGGCATTTGGCGGAAGTAGCAGCGCTATCGGCTGGCACGTCTTTGGAGGCTTTTGCGCAACAGCTGCAGCAGGCGTTTGATCAATTTAGACAGGCTGATCTGCGCAAGCTCATTGAACGTTTTCGCGCAGAGTATTCAACAATAATTGATTCAGAGGTGGCTATTCGTGACTAACGAAAATTCAAATACCCGTATTATGATCGTCGATGATTCGCCTGAGCTGATTCATATGTTGCTCGAAGATTTGCAAAAGGATTTTATTGT
>CAIOHY010000231.1 GCA_903858205.1 uncultured Cellvibrio sp. | reverse complement strand
ATTAATTTCGCCAACTAATGACAAAGCCCTAGCTGAAGTTATCCAACAAGGCTGCTGGACGCAGCAACAACAATTTACAGTTATTGATAACGAAAAAACCGAACAAGAAAATTCTGCCGAATGGCAAGCAAGGTTATTAGTAGCTGACGGCTCATCATTCGCCGTGCTCCATAACGGTGAAGAAGTCGCGCAAGTACATTGGCAACAAACCGGCATCCACAATGTCAACAACGGCTTAGCAGCAATCATCGCCGCGCGCCATGTAGGCGTAACACCGGAACACGGCGCAAAAGCATTGGAACAATTCGCCGGTGTAAAACGCCGCATGGAAATTCTTGCTGACGTTCATAGCGTAAAAGTCTACGACGACTTCGCCCACCACCCCACCGCAATCAAAACCACCCTCGCGGGTTTACGCGCAAAAGTGGGCGACGAAAAAATTATCGCCATCATCGAACCCCGCTCCAACACTATGCGCATGGGCGTACATAAAAACGCACTCAACCAAAGCGTCACCGATGCTGACGATGTTCTGTGGTATCAACCCGCAAACGTAGATTGGGCAATGGACGAAGTCGTCAACAAAAGCCCCGTTCCCGCAAAATTGTTGCGCAATCTGGATGAATTAATTCACTGCGCCATTTCACTCAGCGAAGCCAATACCCATATTGTGATTATGAGTAATGGTGGGTTTGGTGGGGTGCATCAGAGGTTGATTGAGCAGTTGACTAAGCATGCGCTGTGAAAATAAATTAATCTAAGACCATAAAACTAGTTCTTTTGGGTATTGCCCAACAACAATGGAGGCAACAAATGCATTTAAAATCACTATGCATTAAGAATTTTAGAGCTCTGCAAGACTTTAGCGTAGAGAAGCTTGGGCACGTGAACCTTATTGTCGGCAAAAACAACTCGGGAAAAAGCTCTGTATTAGAGGCACTAAGGATTTATGCCGGAGCAGCTAATCCCAACTTAATTGAAGAAATAGCCGCAGGCCATGATGAGCGCTATAGACTCACAGAATCAGAATGGGAATCAGACTCAGATGAGCTTCCATTTGAAAACTTTTTTTTCGGAAGAAGATTTCCCGATAACGACGACACCTATATATCCATAGGCGAAGGCGAAGGCGATAACCTTTGGATAAAACACCAATACACAAAAGTTATTGAAGAGGAAGAAGCAGATTCAAATGGCGAGACGATTGTAAGAAAAAGAAGTGCAATTGTTGAAAAAGAGAAAGTTTTTAAATCCGAGGAATATTTCGACTCACAAAATTTAACTGTGATAAAAAACAATCAGCGCATTTACACCATAAACATCGACAATCTTGGACCTCGCGCGAGAAGGTTGTTCGGTGATTTCAATGACCTCATGCCATGCAGTTACATCCCTACTCAGTTTATATCCATGGATGAACTTGCAGAAATTTGGGACGATGTGCAATTTTCAAGTCACGGCGACTTTGTAAAAGAAGGCTTGAAGATTGTGTCTGATGATTTTGAAAATCTCGCATTTGTAAACAATAAAAATGATTATCCTAGACAGATAGGCACAAGGAAAATTGGATCGCAATCATCCGTTAGAACTGCGAAAGCAAAAATAAAGGGACTTTCGAAAGCTGTGCCACTAAATAGCATGGGTGATGGGCTTTTGCGCACACTGCAACTACTTCTTAAAATATACCCTGCTCGCGGAGGGTTTTTGCTAATAGATGAGTTTGAGAACGGACTTCATTACAGCATCCAAGAAAAAATCTGGGGCTACATTTTCGACTTAGCCAAAGAGTTCAACATTCAGGTTTTTGCAACAACCCATAGCTGGGATTGTATCGAAAGCTTTTCCAAAGTAGCTAAAGAGAAAAATGATGTTGATGGCATTTTATTTAGAGTAGGAAAAAGTGTCAGAACCAGCGATAACGGAAAAGTTATTGCAACGGTGTTTGACGAAGATCAACTTTTCAACATAACTCAGTCGGACGTTGAGGTTAGATAATGCCACAAATTAAAAGGCTTCTAGTTGAAGGACCAAATGACAAATATTTTTTCGAAGAGCTTCTTCGAAAGCATTCTTTAGAAAAAATTATCACCACATCTCCAGCAAAAGAGCTAGGAGGAAATTTCAATTCAAAACAAGGAGCGATAAATCTACTGCCAAATATCGTTAATAATTTGGTTGATGGAAGCATAGAAAAACTAGGGATAGTTATTGACTCAGATACTGTTGAAAATGGCGGCGGAGTCACACTTACGCTAAGGCAGATAACTGCAAAAATTGAAGCCTTCGGCTACACAAACGAGCCAGTTAAAAGTAAACATGGCGGCTACCTATTTAAACATAACGATGGATTACCCACCATCGGGGCATGGATCATGCCTAACAACAAAGATGAAGGCTCTATTGAGAGTTGGGTTTCGCAAATAGTCAGTCCGGCGCAAATACCATGGCATACGCATGCCTGCAAAATAGTAACCCAACTTCACACCCCTTTGTTCCCTCCAATACGAAAGCAAAAAGCCGAGATTGCTACTTGGCTAGCATGGCAGGAAATACCAGGAAAGGGGCTAGATTATACGATCACTGGAAGTATGCTTGACGAGTCCGCACAGCTTTACATAAATCTTTTAGGCTGGATAAAAGAAGTTTTCTTATAAAAAAACGAAATCGCATAGATCCTACTTAAAAACTGAACAAGCAGATATGACTAAATCCACTACGTTAGGACTACTTATCGTAACAACCCTCACCCTAGCCTGCCTCCAAATGGCCTTCATCCTCCCCGAAGGTCTGCTAGGCGCAGGCAACTCAATTGTTGAGCGCAACGAATTTATTCAAAACAATCTGGGCTTGTGGCAATTGGCTTGGTTTAATTGGATGCTTGCTGCACTTGGGCTGCTGACTTTTTGCATCATGCTGCTGCCGTTTATTCCAAAATCTGAATGGCGTGTATTGGGGATATTATTGGTAGCACTCGGTTTAGTGCCGGACATTGGGGCGGAAGTGATTTTTGCGTTTGTGATTCCCTATAGCCACACAATTGACCCGACACTGGCAACAATGCAAACACTGGAATCAATTGCAGTGCAGATGACCGGTACATTGGGCAATGGCCTTTACAACATAGGTGGGTTACTGCTAAACGTTTTGCTGCTGAGCAATCAACGACTGCCGCGCAAATTAATTTTAATTGGCATTCCCGGCTGGTTTTTTGGTTTTGGTTTAAGTATCGCCTGCGCTATGCACGCTTTAGACGCAGCAAAATTCTTTACAGCGGCGGGCATGGTGTGGAGTACGGTCTGGATGTTTGCGCTGACGATTAAAGTATTTCCGCGCACACACGAATTAAAAGTCGATTACTGATATGGCAACTATCGATATATTCGTTGCACTAAAAATCCTGCATATTGGCTCGCTGGTTTTTTGGCTCGGCCCGAGCCTGGGTGCATGGTTTATTCTGATGGCAATGCGCAAACAACTGGGCGAGATTACGCCCGCGACACATCTGGCGTATCGTGTTTTTATAAAAACGCTCATTCTTGAACACGTCGCCTTTGTCGCTTTGATTGCCAGCGGTATTGGAATGGCAATTCTGGTTTTCGGATTTAATCAACCTTGGCTGCAATGGAAACTGCTTATTATTCTGTTACTGATTGTACCGCTGGAAATATTGGATATTTGGTACGGCAACATCAAGCTAGCGCAGATTTTTTCGCGTTTAAATGAAGCGGGTTACGATACAAAACAAACCCGCACGCTCTACATTTATCACGCTTTTGTAACGCGTATTGCAATCGCTGTTATTCCAATTAGCGTATTGGCAATTATGTGGCTGGTAATTGCAAAACCGAATTTAACTAACCCTTGGTGAATATATTGATGGGTTTAAAAATAAATGCCCTACAAAATAGGGCGCAGCAATCAGCGCCCCTACGGGTAGAATGCGATTTGTAGGGGCGCCGCTTGCTGCGCCCTTGTCATTAAAACCACCCTTTCCCTTCAATTAACCTGCATCCCACTATATTATTGAACGACAACATCCGTAGGTTAGTTAAAGCCGTAATAGCTAAGTAATTTCATCTACATCAGAGGCATACCCTATGACGCAATCAAAACCACGCTCAGTTACCCTCGCGATTACCGGTGCTTCCGGTGCGCAATATGGTTTGCGTTTGCTGCAGTGTTTGTTGGCGGCGGATTGCAAAGTATTTCTGATGATATCCAGTGCGGCGGAAGTGGTAATTCGCACTGAAACGGATTTGGATTTGCCGCGCGATCTGGAAGAGCAGCAAGCAATGCTGTGTGAAATGTTTGATGCTGATGACGAGCAACTGCAACTACTGGCGAAAGACGATTGGTTCGCTGCAGTAGCTTCAGGTTCAAGCTCGCCCAGCTCGATGGTGATTTGCCCCGCCAGCGGCGGAACGCTTTCGGCCATCGCACACGGTGCCAGTAATAATTTGATTGAGCGCGCTGCGGATGTTGCATTGAAAGAGCGACGCAAATTAATCGTGGTGCCGCGCGAGACGCCCTACTCTGAAATTCATTTGGAAAATATGCTGAAGCTGACGCAGATGGGTGTGATTGTATTGCCCGCCAGCCCCGGTTTTTATATGCAACCGCAATCCGTTGAAGAGCTGGTGGACTTTATTGTGGCGCGCATCCTCGATCAACTAGGCGTGCCGCAAGATTTAATGCCGCGTTGGGGTGAGGATTAATCACAGCCGAAACGCGCTCGCAATTTGGTGCTGACGCTCCGCCAACTGCGATAAATTTTCAGTAGCGTCGCTCAGCTCTTTCATTCCGCTTAAGCTCTTGTCATTTAGCGTGGTCATGCTGCGCAGATTGGATTCAAAGGCATGGGTCACGTTGCGCTGTTCTTCGGCGCTGCTCGCGATATTCGCATTCATTGCGTAAATTTCTTCAACCGAAGATGAAAGCTCGCGCAGTAAATCAGCAACAATCTGCACATCGGCAACACCTGAGTTGGCTTCTTCACGGCTGGAATGCATTTCTTTTACCACATCGCGGGTGCTGGTTTGCAGCCGCTCAATCATTTGCTGAATTTCAGTGGTTGAATTGCCGGTTTTACTGGCAAGCGTGCGCACTTCATCGGCCACTACCGCAAAGCCGCGCCCCTGTTCACCCGCTCGCGCCGCTTCAATGGCGGCGTTCAAGGCTAACAAATTGGTTTGCTCGGCAATGCCGCGAATCACATCCAATACACTGCCGATGGTATTGCTCAATTGATCCAACTGGCTGACTTTTTCGGCGGCCGAATCCATTCGGTCGGCAACTTTTTCCACGCGTTGAATGTAGTCCTGCATATTGACGATACTGCGCGCGCTCGCGCCACGCACTCGCTCAACGCGATCCAATGTATCGCCCGAACTGCGCGATACATTGTCGATCGCACCAGTCATTTGCGACATGCCCGCATTAAGCTGTTGCCCCATATCGCTTTGCCGACGAAGATCATCAACACCACTGCGGCTAATGTGGGAACTTTGCACCGCTGCCGTCGATAAAATTTGCGACGATTCCTGTAGCTGTTGGATGATGTCACGAAAGCGTGAAAACATGGCATTAAGCGCGCCAGACAACAATTCAAACTCATCGCGGCTATTGGCGCTAATTTTGATCGCCAGGTTGCCATTTGCAGCATCACTCACCTTCTGCAAAATAGTATTTATACGCTGACGAATCTCCCGAATCACGCCCAGGGCAAGCAATCCGACAACCACAATAATGACGACCACGGTGGTTAAAAAGAAACTGTAATAACGGCTTAATTTTTCTTTTGATTCACTCTCAAGCTGAGCTTTACGCGCCACCGCAAGCGTCACCAGCTCCTCCACGGCGACTCGATTCTGGCGATAAAAACCATCCAACTTACGCAATGACTCATCCATCGCGGCATCGTTATTGGCGGCCAACGCAGGCATAAATTGCCGTTCGACCTCATCGTAAAACGCCCGTGCAGGCGTGGCTGTTTTGTTGGTGATTAGCTCGCGCAGATGCTCGGGCATCTCATCGCTGAGCCACCGCTTCTGACCCGTGTCAAACTCTTCACGAGTCTGCTTAAAACGTGCCACCAGCGGCTCTCGCTCGGCGGGCGTGGCCATGCGTATCTGCCGTACAAGCAGCGCGGCTTCCACAATATATTGGGGTGGAGGTAATACATCGGCCACCAGATCATTGCTTTGTATAACATCGGTATACAGCTTACTGCCAATAGTCACGCTGCCTGCAGACTCAAACGCCTGATAGGCCAGCAACATCAAGCCAGCTACGACAGTTGCTAGCAATCCATAAAGTAAATTTCCGAGCGATAAATTTGACATGGTCGACCAACATCTCCAGATAGTCCTTGCGACTTCTTAAGGCTAGCCAAATTAGCGGATACGTCAAACCCGGTTAGGCAAAGTTCTGACCAGAGGTAAAGATCGTTAAAGGATCACATCTGGTAAACTCGCACCCCGGTTTTATTCTGGAATTTCCCCTATGCCCCTACCCAAAACAGTTCGGTTGGTTGAAGTTGGCCCGCGCGACGGCTTACAAAACGAAAAGCTCGCAATCCCAACTGGCACCAAAATTCAATTGATAGAAAATCTCGTTGACGCTGGTCTGACCTACATCGAAGCAGGCAGCTTTGTGAACCCCAAATGGGTGCCCCAAATGGCCGATAGCGGCGAGGTGTTCGCTGGCATTACACGCAAACCCGGCGTGACCTACGCAGCGCTCACGCCCAACCTGCAAGGTTTTGAACGCGCCATTGCCGTTAACGCCAATGAAGTCGCGATCTTTGCAGCAGCATCCGAAGCCTTCAGTCAAAAAAATATTAACTGCTCCATCAGTGAAAGCATCCAGCGCTTTCAAACCTTGATTGATGCAGCAAAATCGCAGCATATTCCCGTGCGCGGTTATATCTCCTGCGTTGCAGGCTGCCCCTATTCAGGTGCGGTTGATGTGCACACCGTTGCGAGTATCGCCAAAGAATTACTGGCAATGGGCTGCTACGAAATATCCTTGGGCGATACCATCGGCGTCGGTACTGCCGGACAAGTCAAACAGTTAATTGAAACACTCGCGCGCGATATCCCCATCGAAAAAATCGCCGCTCATATGCACGACACCTACGGGCAGGCGCTCGCGAATATTTATGCCGCTCTGGAAATGGGCGTGAGTGTGATTGACTCCTCCGTCGCCGGTTTAGGCGGCTGCCCTTATGCAGCAGGCGCGACCGGTAATGTCGCTACGGAAGATGTGGTGTATTTACTCAATGGCTTGGGCATTGAACACGGCGTGAATTTGGAAAAACTAATTTATGCCGGTAACACCATTAGCACCGCGTTAAATAAATCGAGCAACTCAAGAGTTGCAAAGGCAATGAGCAAACAATAATGACCAACGAAATCGAACAACACATCAATTTGGAAACCGCACAAATCCACTGGCACGAACTGCAACGTTTTTTCGCCAGCGGCAACGCTATAGCCGTAGACCCAACACTGGATTTAACCCACGTAGCCGCCCAAATCGTCGCCGACAATGCAGCAAAAATTAAAGAGTGGATGGATGCAGGTTTGGTTGATGCAGTAAAAGATACCCAAGCGCAATTATGGTACGAGCAAAATGCACTGGTATGGGCAGTGGTGATAAAACCTTGGGTGTTGGTGCAGCCGATGATTAAACAGACACATTAACTCTGTGCAATACTTTTTTACACAACGATGCTTAACTTGGATCGACCACCATTAATATTTTTGCAACTACAGGACACTCTTATGAACCTCACCGCCAGCGGCGTCGCGCTTCGCTTTTTATTTGCGCTCTTATTGGTGCTGCTCAGCTATAACCCGAGCGGTTATTCGTATTTTCATTGGGTATACAACAGCCTGAGCCACATCACACCTTACGTGGTTATTGCGGGGGTTATTTTACTAATCGGTTGGGGCATTTACATCAGAGCGACACTTAACTCGCTCGGGCTAATTGGCATCATCGCCCTTGCTGCTCTGTTTGGATGCTTGGTATGGCTGTTTGTGTATTGGGGATTTTTAAGCGTTACCGATATATCTGCCATGGCGTGGGTCATTGAAGTATTGTTAGCAGCAATGCTTGCAGTCGGTATGTGCTGGTCGCACTTCACTCGCCGCATGAGCGGGCAAGTGGATGTGGATGAGATTGAAGACAAGTAATTCAACAGAGGAGAAATTCAATGCTGGATAAGATGAAAGACTTGGGATCGCATGCGCTCACCAAGACCACCGAGGCGATTGATGCAGTCACAAGTTCGGTCAGCAGCGGTGTGGATTCGTTGAATGAAAAAGCAGTGAGAGCCTCAACCGCGCAAATGTATCGAATTCTGGAAATTGCGTTGGAGGAATTAAAAAATCGCCCACTCGCTGAACAGCCGCTATCGCTCACGTCATCGATTAACATCGGCGTAGCATCCTTGGAATTGCAAGTGCACCTCAATCAAAACGGTGAAGCGGTTCCAGCGCCTGAAGCAAACAACACGCCAAGTCAAATCAAAGACTAATTTTTTGGCGAATATTCTATAGGGCCATCTGTAGAATATTCGCCTGTCTTGTCTGGTAACATCGACTGATATTCATAATCAGGCAAACTCACTCCAAAGCCCTTCAAACTCTCCCAAATAAGCCGCGACTTACATTTTATTATTGAAGAGTTTCGCCTGAAAAAACGCACACACTACACCAGCGATAGCGCCAAAAAAATGCGACTCAAACGACACGCGCGGATCACCGGGTAAAACGCCGAACAACATTCCGCCGTATAAAAACACCACTAATAGCCCTATCACAATATTGATAAATTTTCGGTCATACCAGGCAGTGGCGATACACAGGCTCCACAGGCCGAAGATCCAACCACTCGCACCAATATGCAGGGCGTTGCGTGCGAACAACCATACCAATAAGCCGGTGAGCACAATAATAAAGACGCTGCTCCACAGATAGCGCTTTAGCGAATGCACAAACAAGAGCGCGCTGAAAATAATAAATCCGACAAGATTACTCAACAAATGTCCGATATCACCATGCAAAAAAGGCGCAGCGACAATACCCCAGAGCGAATCGAGTTGACGCGGATGTATTCCGTATTGATAAAGGGAGCCATTGGTAAACAGGTTGACGACATGAACCCCAATCATCAGGGCACATATCGCCATCAACCATTTAATTTTACGTGCGAGCATAAAAGGCTACTGGGGTGCGTCAGGCTTTGCAGTATCAGCATTCACTGATACTGGCTTCGCTCGTTTGGAAAACAATTCCGCCTCCAATTGTTTGAGCTGTTGCGATACCTGCTCAATTTTTTCGTGGTTGCGCAAATCAATGTCCAATTTTTTATCCATATTACGCACCAGAGGAACCAGCGAGCTTTCCAATGTATCGGCAAGCACGCGCAGCACCTTATCCAACCCTGGCAACGGCTGGTTAATCACTTCCACTTTGGGTGCAACCGGTGCAAGTGAATGCACCAATTTATTTGCCGAGGCGGTGATTGCGGCAATCAACTCGCGATTAGCAGCGCTATTTTCTGTTACGACTGGTTTACTCGTTGCCGCCGTGAGTTTATTAATGCCCTCGACCATATCGGCAAGTTGCACCACCACTTTTGCGCCTGTATCCGCAGAATCGCCACCCATGGCTTTATTGCGCAAGAAATCTTTTTTGATCTGCTCCCAGCGAATACGCTGTTCTTCGGTCATATTGCCGCGCAATTCAGCAAGCTTGAGCAAATTACTCTCGGCGCCCGTCGTTAGCATTTGCGCTTCACCCAAATAATGGTCAGCAATCATTTGCATTAACTCCGCCTCATTCATTACCGATGACACTTTTTCAGCCATTTTATTCATATTGCGATAACTGCCTTGCAATTTAAACGATGGCTCAAGACGGTATTTATCATCTTGCGCGGCAGACGCGATGTATTGTTGGTTAATCCGTAAAACTACTTGCTGAATCGCAAATAATTTTTTCATTACGCCAACAATTTCATTTACTTCGGCACCGGAATATTGGTGACTCAAATCTGTTGTCGCCACTTCTTCGCCTTTAGCCATGGCGACAAATTTATAGACGTCTTGCATATCACGCAGTGCGAGAGGTGCAAGGACGGCGTTGGAGGTGAGCGCATTTTCGATATAACTCAATGCAAACTGCTCTTCCATACCACCGAGAATATCGCCGAGGTTATAAATATCCGCGCGGTTAGCGAGCATATCCGGCACCTTAAACGCCTCGCCAGATTCGGTGTAAGGATTACCCGCCATGCACACGCAGAATTTTTTTCCGCGCATATCGTAGGTTTTGGTTTTGCCTTTCCACACACCTTCAATACGACGCGTGCCATCACACAGGGAAATAAACTTTTGCAAAAATTCCGGATTGGTGTGTTGAATATCGTCGAGATACAACATGACGTTATTTCCCATCTCCAATGCCAGATTGAGCTTGACCAATTCCTGTTTTGCAGTGGCATTAGGTGCGCGCTCGGGGTCAAGCGATAACACATCGTGACCGAGGGATGGGCAATTGATTTTCATAAAAATCAAACCCAAACGATTCGCCACGTATTCCATCAGCGTGGTTTTTCCGTATCCGGGTGGCGAGATCATCATCAACATACCCATTAAATCGGTACGTTTTGTGGCGCCGAGCGAGCCCATTTGTTTTGCGAGGTTATCGCCAATAATCGGCAAGTAAGATTCATTGATTAAACGGTTGCGCACAAACGAGCTTAATGGTTTCGCTTTAAATTCATTCAAGCGCAAATTGGCGCGCTCCTGCTCAACAATCTGCTGACGCACCTGCAAATACCGCTGGTATTGCGGAACCACATCAAGACGATGATGAGCCAGACGCAATACAAATGAATCCAACGAGAAGGAGAGTGTTCGATTTTGAATCAGCGGATGATCGCCCATTAAACCGCTGATGCGCAGCTCAACTTCCACTTCCGTAAAACGGCGATCCAAGCGCTGATCGGTTTTTAACAGGGCAACCGCTTCAGGAATATAACGAGCAAGCGCTTCTTGCTGCTTATCTTTTACCAATGCCTGCAACCAAGCGGTCGTCAGATTCCAACGATCTGCTGGCCAGCCCTGCATTTTGGCAGCGACGTCTTGATAGTGGCGCCAGGTTTCATCATCCAATGACTGTTTGAATAATTCGACCAGCTGTACGGCGTATTTGCTGATAATAAATTCCACGCGCTCACGCGCCAATTCTTCCACTAAATATTCTGCGGCGCGGCGAATATCCAAATCACTCACCGTTATGGGGTGGCGTTGGATAAATTCTGCAAAGGTTTCGATAACTTCTTCGACCAAAATTTCCAGCGCATCCATGCTCGCAAATAAGCGCTGCATATGTTTGGCTGAAACAGCTCGGTCTTTCCAGGTTTCAAACGAAAGCGATGAGCCTTGGGATTTGGATTTAATCGCGAACTCTTTCAGGTTGGCCCAGAAGACCTGCGCCAAGCCGCGCGATAGCGGATCGAATTTCAATAAATCAGCGCGATCCAGTGCGGGAATTAATTCTTTGAGAATTAAAACGGCATCCTGATCGTGAATGCCTTTTTGGTAAGCCTCTTTGTAACGTGGCGCAGCAAACTCACGCACCAGCTTGCCGAGTTTTTCATCATCCACCAGCGCTTCTCGCAACAGATCACGGCTGAGACCTGCAGACTGATGGTCTGCCGCATCCAAAATCAATGCCGCCAAATACTCTGCACGATAAACCTGCGCAGTCTCTGACTCCTGCGCTATGCTCCAATAATCTTTCAGCTGCAACAGCTCGCTGTTCTCCACAGCTGCATAATAATTGGTGCCGGTAAGATGAAAATTTAACTCGCCCTCACGCGGGATAATGGTTAAATCCAGCTCCTGGGTATTCACACTGAATTTATGGCGTGGGCCGAGCTTGATGACATTGCCGCCCTCTTCAAAAATATCGGTTTTATCGCGCAGTGCGCGCAGTGCTTGCCCACGAATCGCTTTAAAGCGCGCGTCTATATCATCGGCTTTAACCGCACTATCCAGTGCTTTTAGTTGCGCGAGCAGATCGCCAATTTTTAATACCAATGCGTCTGATGCAAAATAGGTATTCAGCTCTTCTGCTTTGGTAATACTGAGTGAGCGTTTTTCAATACTGGCCAGAATGCGTGCTGCGGCGTCAGTAATACTCTGGGCTTTTTTCTGCCGTTCATCTAACAGGCGCTGCTTGTGCTCCTGAAAGCTTTCATAAATTTCTTCGCGCTTAGCCATAATGTCAGCGAGAAACTGATCGTACTCGCTGAACTGCCCTTCTAACTCTTCTAATCGCACAAGGGATTTGGATAACTGCTCATCACATTTTTCCGGTGTGGTTGACAACCCCAAGGCATGAGAAATGCTTTGCGAAAATAATTTAAATTGCGCACCAAATTGCGCAACGGCTTCCGCCGATCCGAAATTCTTTTGCTTGTGTTTAGCGTTAGCGCGGCTTTGATTGAGTTTGGCGTAGACTTCAGAAATGGCATCCACAATCCGCGTGCGCAAAGTGGCATCATCCACTTTAAGTGTGCCCATTAATTCGGACAGTAAATCCAAGCCAGTCGCGGTTTTCTCGATGACGTCAATAATAGGCGTAATGGCCGCATTGGTTTCGGCTTTATCAACCTGCGCATTCAAGTCATCCAGTTTGGTCAGATAAGGCGTGAGCGCTTTCTCATCGGCAAGATAGGTAACTGTTTCTTCACTGAGTTTGGTGTTTGCTTCCAGGAGCTGCTGATCAAGCACAGCAATGCGCGCCTGATCGATATAACGCAATTCTTTAATGGTGGCGAGCTGACCACGTTGCTTACGCACGCGGCTTAGTGCATCCACATATTCCTCGGCCGTTTCCCAATTTTCGTGGCGCAGTGATTGCAGAATTAATGCGTGCTCTTGCTCTGCATCCTGCATGGCTTTTGTAGATTGCTGGCGAATGGATTCGACTTTTTCAAATTCGTCGATCACAAGTTCAGCAGTAGAGGAAATCTCTTTTAATAAGCTGGCAATCGCCTGGGTTTCATTTTCATTGAGCCAATAGTAGGTATCAAACACTTTTTTAGCGGACAGACTCAGCTCTTCGTACAAACGCACACTGACGGACTGATTACTGATAACGCGAGTGATGCTGTAAAAATCGGATATGCCGCGCACTAATTCATTGTTGCCAATGCGCCCATAAAAATTCTGCCGCGCCGGCGCTTTACTCGCAAACTCCGCGCTCACATACGGAGTTTCCCACAGCTGCATGGGGTGAACGCGGGTTGGTTCTGATTCGGCCGAAAAAATAACAATTTCGCCGTTGTCGGCCAGCGCATAACCGCTGCCGTAAATCGGGTTTTGTAATTTCTTTTCAATCAAGTTGTAAGCGAGCAGCGAGACTACTCCCGCCACTGGTTCATAGAATACGTAGAGCACATCCTCACCATTGGGTGAGCGAATCATACGCTTAAAGCGGAAGGCGCTATTATCTTCCTCAAAGGTTTTGTATTCACCGGTATTGAGGTAGTAACCACCCGGAAAAATAATGCCGTGGTTTTCCGGCAACTGCACACAGGATTGGCCAATTTTGTCGATGCGCAAAACGGTTTGCGTCAGTGTATTAAAAATCAGGTGGCGCCACTGGTCTTCACGGTAGGGGCGAATTTTTAGCAGAATTAAATTGCCGACTGATGCGTAAAATACACTGGCGTCATCGAGCGATTGGGTTTTATCTTCTACGGTTTCACGATAGATACCCAAGCCGTCTTCGGTATTGTTTTCGATTTTGATGGTCAGGTCGCCACCAACGGTTTCAACAAAAACCTTATCCAAAATATTTAAATGTGGATGGCGGCCATGCACTGCATCCTCACGGGTTGCAGCTATCCATTCGAAATCAAATGCGGGCGGCAATTGAATATCGCGCTCGCCGCGATTATCAATGTACTTAAGGCTTTTTCCATCGGGTGAAATTGACCAGCGAAATACGCGCAAGTCATCCAGGCGTTCGCCAATTTGAAATCCAGCGAGCAATTTGCCATTGTTTACGGCTAGCTCCACCAAGCGTGTATCTTTGTAGTAGCGATAAAGCTCGTCAAAATCATTGACGAAACTTTGCTCCGCAAGAAAAGTACCGGCAAGAGCAACGGACTCCAGCTCAACACCTGAGCCAGTTGTTTTTTTGGCAAATAGAGAAAAAACATCTTCAACTTTGGTTTCTTTTTTCAAACCAATAAATACGTTGTACCCAAACAGCAGATGATCACCCACCTGAACAATATCGCGCGGTATGCAATTATTTTCCGTGCGCACACGCACACGGGCAATCACGCTCATGGCAGAGCTGCCGAACTCAGCCAGACGCGCGTCATTTAATTCACGCACCTTGGCGTTAAGGCTTTGTCCCTGATCCAACAAGCGCTTGCGAATTATTTCGTAAGCGCCGCCTTCGGCAACGGCAGTATCAACAATATTTTCAGCGGCCTGCGCAACATCATTGGCTTGCGACATGGATTGTTCCTTTTTATTGAGCGTCAACAGAACCCCCTCTCACCCCTCCCAGCCTCCCCCTTCTTCGAGAGGGGAGGGGTTAGACCTTAAAGAGTTAATTAACCAACTACTTCCACGTCTTCCGCTTTTTCTTTGGCGGGCGCTGTTGCTACCGGTGCTTTATTGACAAATCTATCCAGCACAGCCTGAATCACACCGCTTTTACTCGCAAGGCCGTCAATGGCTTTGCCGATCGATAATGACTTGGCAAAGTTATCGAAGAATTGCGCTTCGCCACCGACGATATCGATATGAGCTTTCTGCAGTGCGATTGCCAAAATTTCCGCATTCTCTTTCGCGATT
>CAIOHY010000230.1 GCA_903858205.1 uncultured Cellvibrio sp. | reverse complement strand
GGTGAGTTAGTGATTGGTGAGGCAGTCAATCAAAGCAGGCCGCGTCTTTGCAGTTCCAAATAGTGTGCATCAACCAGTTTGAATAACTCATCAAACTTTTTTGCTGCAGGAGCGCTCACTAGTTCCAAACTTTCCACCTCGACCTTGGGGCGCTGCATAATTTTTTCTAACGCATCTGCCGCTCCGGTCATCGCCGTAATGATTTTATCGGTACTGTCTTTGTCGCGGAAAATTCGACCCTGCTCGGTTAGCTCCAGGTATTTATCACACTCTTGCAGCCAGTCTTTGCGCTGCATGATAAAGAGGCGAATATTTTTGGCTCCGCCACGGTGTGCCGTGGGAAGTTGTTTATCGCGATAGGCTTGTAGGCTTTTGCGACCCTGCAATAAAAAATCAAGTCCGGTTGATTTGCAATACTTGGCATTCAGGTAACTGGCAAACTTGATATTGTTCGCTGTTTCAGCCTTTGTGCGTTTGCAGGTCTCATCACAGCTAAAACTGAATTGTGATAGGGACAATAGAGTGATGGTCAGTAGGATTTTTTTCATGGCAGGCTCACCGATTATTAAATTTATGTGAAAGCTGATCAGCTGGACTGTGATATAAATCACTTTTTAATATTCGTCAAGTATTGTAAATAACATCATGGATGAATATAGCTTTTAGTATTAAGACTAGGAGTCCACTGCAAAATTGCAACTTTGGAAGATGCAATTTTCGTGGCGAGGTAGGATTGGCTAGGCAGACAAAAGGCAGCACTTGCCGCCTTGAAGATACAGTATTGGCCTAGGTACTTAGCTAAAAAAACCAAGCGCACTTTTGGTAATTGCAACGCTCAGGATGTAAGCAAATACCAGCAGCGCGCTAACCCAGAGTAGTTTACTTGCAGTGGGATTGGGTACTTTGAATGCGGCTACCCCCAAGCCAATATAGACAATTAGACCGATAATTTTTGCCATCAACCAGGGTTGGCTACCGGGTTTCATACCCAGATGTACCGCCAAAACTACGCCGCTGACCAATAAAATCGTGCTGATGATGTGTGGCAGTATTTTTACCCATTTTTTGCCGAGCATACCGGAGTTCATAAACAACCAAATGCCGCGCACGAAAAATGCCAGCAGTGATAAAACAACAAAGGTCAAATGAATGTGCTTAAGCGCTATGTACACCGTGCGTTCCTCTTATTTAAGAATAAATTGTTGTGTGTTACCGATTTTCATCTCAACCTGCACTCAGTGCCTTACCAACCAATCCCAACATGGAATCGGATAAGGGCAACTTAAGCGCGGCTTCATGGCCTTTTTCTGACATCTTGTTCCAGGTTTTGCGAATTATATCGATGAGTTTTTCTTCATCGTGTTTGCTCGCAAAGTCTTCCAAATAAAATTCAATAAACACCAAGCAGATAACGTCTTCCAGCGCTTGCACTTCATGATCGCGTTTTAAACTGCGTTTCAGCAGAAGGTCTTTCACGCGCGCAACCATAGCCTCGTCATAACCCTGTTCTGCCATAATGCCGCCGGCTATTTCACCGTGTAATTGCGCCAGATCCAGACGCCATTTTTTATAACCAGTTTTGTCCATTGGATAATCAGTGCGTGGGCTTTTCCAGCGACAGATATGTTGGCTGCGTGCGGCCAGTTGCAAGGCTTCTGAGGGCGCTTCGCAAAATTTATGCAGTTGTGCACTCATGCGTTGGGCGTAAATCCACTCCTTTGGCAGGGGTTTTCCATCGACAACTTCAGTATTGGGGTCTTCTAAATTAGCGGCATCAAATGCGACGAGGGTTTTTTCCAAACGGTTTCTATCAGTCATAACAGCTCTCGTCTTTACTCAGCAGTTGGTATCGCCATTCGCGATAGTGCGAAGTTGATCCATATTTTTAATAAGTATTTCTTTTTTATCCACTGCGATGACGTCTTGTTTTTGCAAACGAGTAAAAATACGGCTGACGGTTTCAATCGTTAGCCCCAAATAATTGCCGATGTCGGTGCGCGACATGGGTAAGCGAAAGGCATTTGCGGACAACTGGCGACGACCATTCCGGCTAGAGATACTCAATAAGAGCGCTGCGATACGCTCTTCTGCACTGCTTTTACTCAGTAGTGTGATGACTTGTTGATCTTGGGTGATTTCACGGCTCATCAATTGGAAAAAGTGGCGCTGGAGATTGGGGATCTGCAAGCTCAGTTCTTCCATCCGGTGAAATGGAATTTCACATACCGATGCAGTTTCCAGCGCGATTACCGAATTGGTGTAACGGTTATCGGCGATCCCGTCCATGCCGACCACTTCGCCCGGCAAATAGAATCCAGTGACCTGCTCCTCGCCGTGATCGCTTAGCGTGAGCGCTTTCACGGCGCCCGAGCGAATGGCGTATACCGAATCAAAAGGATCATTAGCGCGATAAAGATAATCCCCTTTTTGCAGTGGTCTGCCGCGTTGAATAATGTTGTTAAGACGATCTATATCTTCGATATGCAGGCTGATGGGTAAACAAATGGTATTTAGTCTGCAGTTGCCGCAGCTCACTTTTTTGTCGTGTGGGCAACTGGAGTCCTTTGTTTTAACAATGGTTTGATTGATGGTCATGCTGCAAGAACCTCAAGGAAGCGGCCAGCCCGATGCCATTTCAGGCGGGGATAGCATTTGATAAGGCGATTGTTGCAGCTTTGATGGGGTGGGTAAATAGTTGATTTGGGTCAAGTGCCCGGGCGATTACTTATCCGGGCACAGGCATGCGGCTATTCCGTGGGCTCAGAATGGGTTAGGGTACTTGCCTCACTCCATTCCTTCGCCATTTTCTTTGCCAAGCTAAAATCTGTTTTGCCTGAACCGAGTAATGGCATGGATTCCACCTGCATCCAGTCTCCGGGTATAGCAAGTGCATTCAGCCCTTGTTTCAAGACTTCTGCGCGTATTTCATCTTTCGCTACTGCAGTGTTGGTGATGGCGATTAAACGCTCGCCTTTTTTTACATCGTCAATGGCGACCACAATCACGTCGATGGCATCGTTATTGATTGCTTTTTTCAGCGCAGTTTCGACCAGTGTGAGGCTAACCATTTCTCCGCCGATCTTGGCGAAGCGCGAGTAGCGATCTTGAATAAACAGGAAGCCGTCTGCGTCGATAACACCTTTATCACCGGTTACATACCAGCGCATATCTTGCAGTTCTTTGATTGCAGATGATGTTTTACCCGGGTTATTCAAGTAGCCCACCATTACTTGCGCACCGCCAATTAAAATCATACCTGCTTCGCCAGTTGGCAACTCTTCAAAAGTGATTGGGTCAACAATCATGCAACTGGAGCCGGGCAAGGGCATGCCCACTGAGCCAGGGCGGTTGCCGGTTTGTACTTGCCAGTAGTGAGTATCGATTTTGTCGGGCAGGTTAACACTCGCGACGGGTGTGGTCTCGGTCGCGCCATAGCCTTCATAAATCGGCAAACTAAATTTCAGATTAAATGCCGTGCGCACTTCTTCTTGTAATTTTTCTGCGCCGGCAACTACCAAACGCAAACTCTCTAACATGAGTGGATGAATTTTGTGGTTGCGGCAATACAAGCGTAAAAATGTTGATGTGCCAAACAAAACGGTTACACGGTGTTGCGCGATCGCTTTGGCGCTACCGAGTGCATCGGTCGGGTCAGCATGGCACACCATAGGTACAGCTTCGAGCAACGGCATAAACTGGGTTACGGTTAAACCAAATGCATGGAACAAGGGCAGGTTCGCCATGACGACATCTTTTTCTTCAACATTTAACACATCGGTAATTTGTTTAACGTTGGCGATAATATTCTTGTGGCTGATTTGTACACCTTTAGGGATGCCTTCGCTGCCGCTCGAAAATAAAATCACGGCGATATCATCGGCATTTTGTTTGCCAGTCCAGAGTGCTTTTAATAAAAACGCGGGCAATATTTTAATCAGTAGTAACCGCGCAATTTTTTCGGCAGTAGAAATGCTGCTTGCAAAATCTTCCATCGCAACGACATTTACGTTTTGCAATAAACTGTTTGCAGCAATGCCTTTATCCTCCAGTTTTTTCAAAAAGCGTGCAGAGGTAAATACGGTTTTGATATTGGCTTGCTCCAGTGCTGATGCAAAAGCACTTTGACTCGCGGTGTAATTTAAATTGATCAGGCTTTTACCCGTTAGAATAACCGCAAGATTGGTGAGCACACCTGCAGCACTGGTCGGCAAAAGCACACCTATATTCTGGTCGGGTAATTTTGCAATACGGCGGGCGATAGCGCTGGCACCGGCGAGCGCGCGATGTGCACTCAGCTCTGTGCCCATGGTGTCGATAATGGCCAATTGGTTGCCCATTTTTTTAGCGGCATCGATCCAGCAGCGGCCAATCGTATCCAATCCATCCACGTATTCTTGCCAGGAGTGAATCGATAAATCTAACACGCGGCGTTTTAGCACATCAGCTTTGGTTTCTTTCGGAAGCGGTTTTCCAAACGCGACAATCAAGTCGCGCTTTAATAATGGACGATTTTTGTTTTTTAAATGGGCTGATGAACGCGAAAATTGGCTCCCCCACAGACCGCGCAAATAAAAGGGCACAATCACTACGTCGTCATTGGCTTTCTCGCAGGCGCGTTCGTAACCGCGGCGGAATTCGCCCAAATGCCCAGTGCGGCTAATCGCTCCTTCAGGAAATAAACACACCACTTCGCCTTTATTTAAACTCTCTGCCACTGTGTCCAATGCATTGCGGCTCTGTGCACCCGATTCAATCGGAATGCAACCGAATAAATCGAAAAACCATTTCAAATACCAGCGTTGGTAGATCGCGCGCAACATAACAAAGCGAACCGGGCGCGGGCTGGCAAGTTGTAATACTGCCCAGTCAATCCAACTGACATGATTGCCAAGTAACAACACACCGCCTTTTGCAGGGATATTTTTCATCCCTTGTACTAACACGCGGTAACGCTGTGAAACCAGGCGTGAAAAAACAAAGCGCACCAGGCTTTGTGGTAATTCATAAATGGTGTAACAACAACCAATCAAGGTGATAACGGCAATAATTTCCAGCAGGGTTTTGCTGCTGAACCCTACAAATGAAAACCCGACGGTTACACCGAGAAAAACCAGCATCACCACATTTTGCACCCAATTATTGGCCGCAAGGGTGCGACCTAACTCGTGTTCGCCGGCATGAAATTGAATTAGCGCATTTAGTGGTACGGTAAAAACACCGCCACTAAAACCAATAAATAAAAAGGCAAAAACAAATGCGGTATAGGAATGCAAATGCGGTAAACATAATAAACCCAGCGCAAAGCCTAAAGCGCCTAAGGGTAGTAATCCCGTTTCAATATAATTGCGTGAAAAGCGTCCGGCGATGATTGATCCCAATGCGATACCAATACCACTACATGCAAGAATGCCTTGCACGATCATGGCGTTATCTATGTGCAATTCTTCTTTGATGAATGCAGGGAAGGCGGCCAACATTACTTGTCCTACGCCCCAGAAAATCGCCAGGCCAACAACCGACAAACGAATGACTCTGCGGCGCATTACGGGTGCCATATCTTCCGCGAATAATTTTCCGGTCAGATAGGCTTTAGTTGAAAAACGGGCGGTGGCTTGTGGTGCGCTTTGTTCAGGAAGGCGATAGATCATCACCACTTCAATGACTGCACTTAACACCAGTAACCAGCCGAGTGGAGCAATCGATTGAATAACGTCTTTTTCTGAGCTGGCGCCTTTTGGGTAGTACATCTCAAAGAAAATCGAAAACACAGCGATGCCGGAAAGAATGGCGATCATGGAGAGCGCGCCTACGGCACCATTCGCTTGCGCAAGGCTCTCTTTGCCAAACAATTCTTTGATGTAGCCAAATTTGGCGGGTGAATAAATAGCGGCTTGTGCGGCGAGTAGAAGCGTCATCGCAAATGCAGCCCAAAACCAGCCGAGATAATAGAATGCGGTAATCAGTAAGGTTAACGCCAATGCAAACCAAGCCATGGCGCGCATGACACGGGTTTTACGCATCACATCCGACAAAAAGCCAGCGGGACTGAGCAGGAGAATGAAGGGCAGTAGCATCATGGCGTTGACGACTGCTGTGAGCAAAATTTGCTCATTACCGTTGTAAAGTTTGAACACCGTATTTTGTACAACGATCTTATGACCAAGATCGATAAATGCGTTGAGAAAGACGGCGATGAAAAAGGGAATGGCCCCGGTGACTTTATGTACTTGCTGCATGGATTGCATCCTTTACCTGTTATTGGTGGCGCTACTTTGCCGGAGCCCATTTTAAACGCAATGGCGAGAGTAATGGTGTAGGAAGGCTGTACCTGGAGTTGCATTTCACGCAACCTGAAGGGGAAGTTGGCGGAGGTTAGGGCTAAAAATCGCCCAATTTTCATCACAACAAAGGCTTTACACAAAACAATACCGGGAATATATTTGCCCTGCTGGCTCGTTCGCCGCATTATTTATGGTAAGTCACCTCGTTGTTCTAGCAGTGCATCTATTAGTACCTCGTTTTGTTCTTCATAAGTAACATCTGAATCCGCCAGCACAGCTCCACTTGGGCTATTCATTTTATTATTTACAAAGAGCATCGAGGTTTTTTATGGCTAGAAGTACTGGTACCGTTAAATGGTTCAACGAATCTAAAGGTTTTGGTTTCATCGCGAGTGAAGCAGGTCAAGACGTGTTCGTTCACTACAGCGCTATCACTGGTTCGGGTTTTAAAACTCTGGCTGAAGGGCAAAAAGTAGAGTTTGACGTTAAGCCAGGCCAAAAAGGTCCGCAAGCTGAAAATGTAGTTGGTCTCTAATCGGGCCGTAGCCTCCATCGGATGGCGATAAAAAACCGCCGCAGGCAACTGCGGCGGTTTTTTTGTCTCTGGTGTTTTGCTTGAATAGACAGGAGTTTTAAATGGCGACTCGCATTGGTATCTTTCTTTTCCCTGACATTGAGGTGTTGGATTTCGCAGGCCCCTACGAGGTTTTCACTACTGCAGCTCGCGTCGTTCAGCGGCAGAACCCGCAACAAGAGCCGATCTTTTCAGTTTTCTCGATTGCTGAAACTTGCGACACCGTCCGTGCTCGTGCTGGTCTGCAATTTGTTCCGGATTTTTGCTTTGATTCCCATCCTCCGGTCGATGTGTTGATTGTTCCCGGTGGAGTAGTCAATGCTGAACTGGATAAGCCACATGTCATCGATTGGATCCGCAATGCGGCTGCATCAGCCAGTATCACTGCATCCGTCTGTACCGGCGCTTTTCTTTTAGCCAAAGCCGACTTGCTTACAACGCATAAGGTAACAACACATTGGGAAGATCAGGATGATTTGAAAAATGCATTTCCTTCCTTGGATGTGGTAAATAATGTCCGTTGGGTGGATGAAGGGTCGATAGTGACTTCGGCGGGAATATCGGCTGGCATTGATATGAGTCTGCATTTGGTTTCGCGCATGGCTGGAATGCCATTGGCGGAGCGCACGGCGCGGCAAATGGATTTTGAATGGATTCGCAATAAGTAGTGACAAAATTTACCGTGCGACCAAGTGCCGTAACATAAACTCAATAGATGTCGCTATCCTACGCCAGTATTGTTGATGTGTTTTATACGAGGTCTTATGAATTCAGAGATAGAGAAAAAATACCAGCGCTTGCGCTCACTATTTTTTGGTCTGTGCATAGTCGCAGCCGGTCTATTTTTCTTATCCAGTGTCAGCAATATGTATAAGAGTCGTGCTGCTGCAAGCTGGCCTGTGTATGATGGCATTGTCACCAATGAAATGCGCACAGGTTTTAATTCCGGTTATTACGGTGGCAGTTGGTTAACCTATACCTATAAAGTAGAAGAAAAAGAATATCGCGGCACGCGAATCGGTTTTGGAATTAGTCGCGCGAAAACCGAGCTTAAAGCGGGTCAATCTGTGCGTGTCTACGTTAATCCCAATGATAAAAACATTGCTGTTATCGCTGTGGGTTTTTCCAAAAGCCATTTTATCGGGTTGTTTTTTTCAGCGGCTTTTGTATGGCTGGGTTTTGTTATTTGGCGCAGAACGCATTAAGAATCTAAACAAAATCGACCTTGCTCATAGGTGATGTATGCTTGATAAGCATCATTACCTTGCACTGCTATATACTGCTCCGGGCTACATAAAGTGTGTGGGTAGTTGGTTATCCTGTTGAGTCAGTTATTAGAATGCTTACATCAGAACAAATAAACGAATTCAAAAAAAATGGCTACCTGGTGTTGCCGGGTTTTTCCGATGCGCGATTTTGCGAAACAGTGGTGGCTTTTGCAAAAAGTGAGCTCGAACGTGAGGCCATGCCCATTGAATTTGAGGCCGATACGCAATATCCCGGCGCGCCGCGATCGCGTTCAGACGAAGGTGGATCTACAGCGCGGCGATTGCTAATGGCTGCTGCCCGTCACCCGATGTTGCGCGAGTGGGCGACAACCGGTGCATTAAATAGTGTTTTACATGAGTTGCTGGGGCAAGACGTGTTGCTCTCACAAGCACATCACAATTGCATCATGACTAAACAACCCGCATTTTCAAGCGTAACGGGTTGGCATCGCGATAGCCGTTACTGGCATTTTGCGCGTCCCGATCTTGTTTCGGCTTGGCTAGCGCTAGGCGATGAGCAAGTTGAAAATGGTTGCCTTTTAGTATTGCCTGGGTCACATCTTTGGGATGTTGATTCAGATCAGTTAGACGAGCGTCAATTTTTGCGACCTGACATCGCCAAAAACAAAAGTCTACTGGATCAAACTACTTCAGTACCCTTGCGGCAGGGGGATGTATTGTTATTCCACAGTAATTTATTTCACGCTGCTGGTCGCAATACGACTGACCGCACCAAATTTTCCATGGTCTTTACCTATCGTACTGGTGACAACCCTCCGAAACCGGATTCCCGTTCTGCATCAAGAGAAGAAATTCTTCTGGGTTAACAATCTGATTGCGATGTAAAGGGTGTCAGTGTTAAACGCGAAAGCCGCGCAGAAATTTTCTGCGCGGTATTGTATTTTTTTAGCGTCGATTCTTTTTAGTTTTTAAACGACGAATTCGATCAGCTTCTTCTT
>CAIOHY010000229.1 GCA_903858205.1 uncultured Cellvibrio sp. | reverse complement strand
GATACACAGGCGTTGCTGCTGCCCACCCGACAAAGATAAACCGCTTTGACCGAGTTTGTCCTTGACCTCTCCCCATAACGCCGCCTTGGTAAGCGCCCATTCCACACGCTCATCCATATCGGCCTTATTCAAGCTTTGATATAGACGCACACCAAACGCGATGTTGTCGTAGATCGACATCGGGAAAGGGGTTGGCTTTTGAAACACCATACCAATGCGTGCGCGCAGCATATTCAAATCCTGCTTGGCATCGAGGATATTCTGGCCATAAAAGTTGATCTGACCTTCTGCACGCTGCCCAGGATACAAACTGTACATACGATTAATCGCACGTAACAGCGTTGATTTGCCACAACCCGAGGGTCCGATAAAGGCAGTCACCTTTCGCTCGGCAATATCCAGATGGATATTCTTAAGGCCTTGAAATTTTCCATAGTAAAAATTCAGATCCCGAACTTCAATCGCGTTGGCGAGGGGCTTGGAGTTAGCTTGATTGTTCATATACACATTCCAGAGGGATCGGTGAATTAATGCCCAGCTTTCTTATCACGCAGCAAAACGCGCGCAAGAATATTGAGCAACAAGACCGCAAGCGTGATGAGTAACGCGCCCGCCCAAGCCAAGTTCACCCAGTTCTCGTAGGGGCTCATCGCAAACTGAAAGATCACAACAGGCAAATTGGCCAGAGGTGCATTCATGTTGGTTGAGAAAAACTGATTATTCAAGGCGGTAAACAACAATGGCGCTGTTTCTCCGCTGATACGCGCTAGTGCCAGCAACAACCCAGTCAAAATCCCCGCACGCGCAGCCCGCAGCGTGACGTAGCTCGTCACTTTCCAGCGCGGTGCGCCAAGGGCATAGGCCGCTTCACGCAAACTTCCCGGGACCAGACGCAGCATATTCTCGGTCGTTCGAATCACCACAGGTATTGCGATCAAGCTCAGGGCGAAGGATCCGGCCCAACCGGAAAAATGCTTTACTTGCGCGACCAGAATCGCATACACAAACAGTCCGAGAATAATCGATGGGGCTGACAACATGATATCGGTGACAAAACGCGTTACCGATGCCACGATGCTACGATCGCCAAACTCAGCTAAATACACTCCTGCGAAAATACCAATGGGTGTCGCCACAAGAGCAGTCACGCCGATCATCATTAAGCTGCCGACAATGGCGTTAGCCAAACCGCCTCCTTCTGAGCCGGGTGCTGGGGTGGACTCAGTGAAAACCGCCCAACTCAAGCCAGCGAAACCATTCTTAAACAAAATGATCAAAATCCAGATCAGTGCCACAAGACCTAAGACCATTGAAATCATGGACAGGGACAGGCCAAGGTAGTTTGTGAACTTGCGCCGGCGATACAAATTACTATCGAGATTTGCGGCTTGAGACACGTTCGTTTGGTTTGAAGTAGACATTTACGTGCGTGCTCCCTGAGCCTTTTCGGTGCGCAAAATCATAATTTTGGCGACAGACAACACGACAAAGGTGATAACAAAAAGCAGAAAGCCTAGGGCAAAAAGCGTGGAGAGATGAAAGTCATCCGCTTCACCAAATTCGTTTGCGAGGGTTGAAGCGATTGAGGTACCTGGTGCAAAAAGAGACTCGCTCAAGCGTTGGGAGTTGCCGATCACAAAGGTAACGGCCATCGTCTCACCAAGCGCGCGTCCTAATCCAAGCATCACACCGCCAATCACACCTTTCTGCGTGTAGGGCAGCACGACGTAACGCACAACCTCCCAGGTGGTGCATCCAATGCCATAAGCCGACTCACGGAGAATTGGCGGAACAATTTCAAAAACATCTCGCATCACTGCAGCGATAAAGGGCAGGATCATGAAGGCTAGAATAATGCCGGCCGCCAACAATCCGATCCCGTTCATGGCGCCACCAAAGAGAGGGCCGATCAGAGGCATCTGACCCAAGGTGGATTGCAAGGCAGGTTGGCCATACTCGGCGAATAAGGGCGCAAATATAAAGAGCCCGAACATGCCATAAATAATAGAGGGAACCGCAGCAAGCAGTTCGATGGCGGTGCCAAGAGGTCTGCGTAACCAAACCGGACACGTCTCAGTTAGAAAAACAGCAATACCAAAGGCGAGAGGAACCGCCAGCAACAGAGCGATCACAGAGCTGACCAGCGTACCGTAGATCGCGATTGCTGCGCCGAACTCCTCGTTGATAATGTCCCACTCTACACGCCAAATAAATCCAATGCCAAACTTCTGAAAAGCGGGCCATGCACTGACTAACAGGGATACCAAAATTCCAGCTAACGCTAATAAAACTAATACCGAAAAGAGCAGTGTGACTTTGTGGAAGAAAAAATCCTGGATGCGCTGCCTTTTCACCACAGCAAGCATGCTAGGCTCCATCATGCTTTTATCCGTTTGGATCTGACTCATCCACTGCTCCTAAGTACGTGCTCTTTTCGGCTAATGCTACTCAAGGACTTAGTGCTTGATCTGGGACCAAACCTTATCCGCAATCGCTTTGGTCAACACATCTGGCAAAGGAACATAATCCAGATCCAATGCTAACTGCTTGCCATCCTTAAACGCCCAGGTAAAGAACTTTAAGACATCTTTTGAAGCGGCCTTGCTAACAGGATCTTTGTACATGAGTACAAAGGAAGCACCTGTGATCGGCCAAGCCGCATCACCCTTCTGCTCAACTAAAGAGATACCCATCCCCGGAACGCTAAACCAATCTGCATCAGCTGCTGCTGCTGCAAAAGTCAGGTCGTCTGGCGCTACAAACTTACCGTTCTTATTCTGCATTTGTGCATAAGGGATTTTGTTACGCTTGGCATACGCAAACTCTACGTAGCCGATCGAACCTTTTACACGTCCTACGTTCGCAGCGACACCCTCATTACCCTTGCCACCGACCGAGCTCCCCGCAGGCCACTTCACTGCAGCGCCTTTGCCGACTTTATCAGCCCAAGCCTTGCTGACGACTGACAAATAGTCGGTAAAAATAAAGGTCGTGCCAGAACCGTCCGCGCGATGCACAACAGTAATCGCTTGATCAGGTAATTT
>CAIOHY010000228.1 GCA_903858205.1 uncultured Cellvibrio sp. | reverse complement strand
TTGCTTCACATTTATTCCTAGCTGATGCGCACTGGCCAAGGTGATATCCCAGCTATAGAGTTCCATGAGTGTTGATTCACGATATAACTGATCTGAAATGGCGGGAATATTTTCGTAGGTTGTGAGTAGGTAGGCGATGTCTTTTGCATCTTTTTTTCGCGCATCTGCCGCACGATCAGTCCACGCGATGAACTTGAGTATTGTCATTCCCTCTGGCGAGGCGACGGGTACATCAAGTAGGGGCATATCACTCAGACGCACAGTATTTGCGTGACTTAACGCTTCCACAAAACCAAGTACATTCATTACAAGGTCACCAGATGGTGGCCATTGAATGCTGGCATTTTCGTCTGCAATACCACCGAAAGGCACTATGTCGATAGGCCAATTATTGGGCCCAATTAATCGATGCGCCGTATTGGTTTCGGAAAAGTTATTTCTTATTAATTCTTTTCTTAAGGTCGCAAAGGCATCCCATGAGGGAACTTGTAATGCAAAGTCTATATCGGCGGTAGCTCGTTGTACTTTGGCTCCATAGCCATGATGCAAAACCATATCGCGCGCAGATGCACCTACGATTAAGTAAGGTATTTGTAATTGCATGGCACACTCTGCAACGATTGCACAGAGATTCGCCAACGCGGAATCAATCTTCGCCGATATATTCAGCAATGGTGTTGTCATATAGCATCCTTGCAGTTTCCAGGTTGCGACTGTCTGCCGTTGCGATTAAATCTGCGTAGATGAGAATGGGGTGAACGGTATCCTGCACTAATAAGGCGGATGCGTTTTGGAGCTTATCCGTCCAAAACGGGCGATAGATACGAACAATACCTGCGCCATCGCCAGTCCATTCAACCGCTTTTCTCAGTTTGGCAGCCGCCAGTAATTTGTTGCCTGAAGCCTCCGGTAAATAAACCGTTGCCATTTGCGGCTTAAGATAGGAGGTGTATTTTTCAGCCCCAACTTCGCCACTCCAGTAGGCACCAAACTTGGCGATATCAAAGGTTTTCCACCAATTTGCATCGTCGCAAATAAACTCGCCCACACGCAGTTTGGGTTTTAGTTTTTCCGGGTAAGCTTCTACCCAGCGATCCAATAGCTTGCGGCGATTGATAAGCTGACGCTTACCAGCTTTCCCTTGCTCTACTAAATAGCCTGCATCTACGAGGCCATTTAAGACTTTACCCACAGCACCGAGTGCAATACCTGTTTGCTCTGCGATTTCACGATAGCTCGCGCCCACTAAATTTTTATCACACAGGAAGCCATAGATTAGCTTTAGTCCGGTGATATCAAATGCTTTGTTGGTTTCTTGTTTCGCTTCTAATACGTGCTTTTGGCCAGTAATGTTGACGTAAATTGGGGGCAAATTTAGATAACTATTGCCGCAGGCATCCATGTATTGCACATCATGATCTTTCAGCGTTTTGGCAATATTGGGGTTTAGGTAATCGGCAACTAACAACCCAATGGGTTGTAATTTTTTGATGCGCTGAATAATGGCACCAAGGTGCGCTGGTCGAATATTTCGCTTAACTTCAACCGCTATGGTTTGTGAAGGTGTCAGTATTAAACAATCTGCTTCGCTCTCGCTGGATAGCTGTTCACTCAAGGCAAAATCCAGCCCTGTCTGTTCCTTTAGGGCGGACAACGCTTGCGCTAAGATGTTGGATTCTGACGGGTTGAGCACTTTAGGTAACTCTAGCGGTTGTTTGTTCAGCAAAAGTAGCATGTTCATGAATCATGAACAATATAAAAGTGTGAACATAGTGTTTATTTAACACTTACCACAAAGATAACTAGCCAGCTCGCTAGTCGGGCTAGTTATCTGAACAATGCCGTAGTTCTTTTTCGGATCCTAGTTGCGATTCTTGAAATACCAGCAACTACCGCTTAGTGCAATTCCGTGATCATTCTGAATCCATTCCTACTCAGGAAAACAAAAATCCGTTATTGCTAAGCGTTTATTTGCTCGGCTTGACTCAAATCTCATTACTCGGCTTACCAATCGTCGCTAAAATTCCGCCGTCTACATAAACGATTTGACCAGTTACAAAATCACTGGCTTTTGATGCAAGAAAAATCGTTGCGCCTTGCAGATCGTC
>CAIOHY010000227.1 GCA_903858205.1 uncultured Cellvibrio sp. | reverse complement strand
GCGCTCTGTGGGTGAGGCGACGAAATACTGCATCAACTGTAATTGCCCAAGTACCAGCATGATCACGACCAATGCTGGTACGACTTTGTTCCAACTAAACAGCATCGCGATCACCACCAATTGCGGCACGATCATCACGCGACAAGCGGTGCGTGCAGCGCTATCGATACCTAACATCACGGGCAAGGAACGCACGCCCATTTGCCTGTCGCCTTCAACCGCTTTGAAATCATTCAAGGTCATGATTCCATGCGCGGCGATGCTGTACAGCAATGCTAGCAGTAAAGAACGTGAATCGGGCATTGCACCACCCGCCATTACAGCCGCGCCAGTTATCCACGCCAGCCCTTCATACGACAAACCACACGCGGCATTTCCTAACCAACCGTTTTCTTTTAGTCGAATTGGCGGTGCGCTATACGCCCAAGCCAATACGAGTCCTAGTACTGCTGCGCGAAATCCCCAGACACCCAAGAGCATTGCGACTAACAGCGACAAGCCAGTCCAGATGATCGCGATATACAAGCCCCAGTAACCGGGCATGCGACCTGAGGGTATCGGGCGTTGCGGTTCGTTAATCGCATCAACATGTCTATCAAACCAATCGTTCACCGCTTGGCTGGAAGCACAAACCATGGGGCCAGCCAACAGGATGCCAGTGATGATGATCGGCCAATTGTCTTCAGCCGCCACCCCAGATGAAATCGCGCCGCAGGCGAACGCCCACATGGGTGGGAACCAGGTGATGGGTTTTAGCAATTCGGCAACGGCAGAGAAGGAAGGGCGACTCATGCTACTGATTGTGCCCGTGACAGTTTTAAGCGTCAATTAAAATTGACACTTTTGACTTGCGAATATTGGTGAGGCTATGGGAGGGCTTGGTTCGGAGGAGTTATTGGGGTTTGGATTAGGCGAATTGACAAGCGCAGTTGGTTGACTTACTTTCGATAGCACTATGAAAACAGTACTATCGAAAAGTGATGACTAAAGATGTTGAGGACTCGGCTTTTTTAGCTTTTGCTAAGCTTGAAAGCACGAAGTATTTGAGCAGAAAACATTTGGTTGCGGCCAACAACGTGGCTGGGCACTAGCTTTCCGGATTGAACTTGTCGACGCAGGGTCGGTATGGAGATTTCAAGGTATTCAGCTGCCTCGGCAGCGGAAAAGGGCTCGTGTTGGAGATGACCGAATACTTGGTCATGAGTGAAATCGTTTTCGCGGAAAGCATTGCCCGTTAGCAGAGTAAAAAATCGAATACGTTCTGCCTCAGGCATGCGCTTCATTTCAAAAAACAGATCGTCTGCTGAGAGAGTTTGGTTTATGACATCGCTCATTGAATTTCTCCTTTGCGCTTCTCTTGGCGCAGGTAGTGTTTCAGTTCAGTGTAAAAATTCTCGTGTGAGCCCACTTGGTAAAAATCAATATTTAAAAATTCAAGTGACAAATCACTGTCTCTGATACGGTAAGCCAATAGATATTCTTGACGGTTAAAACGAAATTTATAAACTCTAATTTCTGCGAGGTCGCCAGTTCTTAGTTCGCCTACGTCTGGAGCACTGCATACCAAAATAACAGCGTCTTCAATGGCTAGTTGCAAAGGTTTGTGAGCCTTCTTAATGTACTGAGCAAAGGGTCGTTTATAACTGGGGTGCATGATTTTATATTAGATATAAAATGATCTCATGTCAAATCAATCTTTTGAAATTTGTTTGGGCACATGCCCACATTTAAAGGCGCATGTTCTTGAGGTTTGCCCAATTACCAGTGATGGTATTTGGATAATTGCGGTCAAAATTGGTCGGAAGAAAGGCAGGAAGTATGAAAACAGTGCGCGTAAAAATTGATCCACAAAATCCGGCAGCCCTGCCAGTGGGACGCGTCGATTACCAAGTTTTGGATAGTACGACTGAGGCGCAGCTAGAGGAACAACAAAAAATCGATGATGCGGAGGTGAGGCAGCAATTTGTAAAAGCCCGCTCTGCCGGCACAGAAAAAAAATAATCTGTGAACTGTTTAGTAGGTTGCAGCTAGCTAGTAGTATTAATGTGGGTACCGTGCCTGAAAATCTTTATAGCTCAAGGCGATGCCGTCTTTAAGTGAGGTTTGAGCTGTCCAACCCAACGCATTTAAAGCCGACACATCAAGAAGCTTGCGCGGTGTGCCATCAGGCTTGCTGCTATCGAATTCCAACTGTCCTTGAAAACCAACGACCTCAAGAACGGTCTCAGCTAACTCGCGTATGGTCAGATCGACGCCTGTACCTATGTTCAGAAATGAACCGGCGTAATCGTTCTCCATTAAAAAGATACAGGCATCAGCTAGATCGTCCACGAATAAAAATTCACGCTTAGGGGTACCTGTACCCCACACTTCGAAAGTGTTTTGGCTGCCGAGTTTAGCTTTGTGTACCTTATGTATTAGTGCAGGCAGTACGTGCGAGTTATTTAGGTCGTAGTTGTCGTTCAAACCAAATAGACTCGCTGGCATGACACTAATATACTGGTGACCGTATTGATGATTGTAAGCATCACACAACTTAATGCCCGCAATTTTTGCGACGGCATACATCTCATTGGTAGGTTCTAGCGGCCCCGTTAACAAATACGATTCTTTAATTGGTTGAGGGCATTCGCGGGGGTAAATGCAATTACTACCCAAAAACATCAATTTTTGTATGCCAGCCAGATGCGCACCATGAATCAAATTCGATTCAATACTCAGATTTTGAAAAATAAAGTCTGCGCGATAGGTATTGTTGGCATGTATGCCACCCACTTTGGCTGCAGCGATAAAAATATACTCAGGACGCTCGTTTTCCAGAAACGCGTAAACCGCTTTTTGATCTAGCAAGTCCAATTGATCACGTGTTGCGGTAATAATGTTGTTGTAACCCTTGAATTGTAGTGAGCGAACGATTGCGCTGCCCACCATGCCACGATGACCCGCGACGAATATTTTTGAGGATTTATTCATGAGAATGGCTATTCATTGCTAAACCGCTAGTAAGTACAACTTTAGATGTTTGGGTCATTGGATTTTTAACTTCGAGAAGTGCGCTGAATTAACACACGATTATCCCAGATACGCTGGCTTAACGACCAACAATGCTGGGCTGAATTCCGTGATCCAAGAGCTGCGAGGACGGGGCTACTTATCCCCACCCAAATTGCCAATTTTATATTGGCGCAGTTTTACGTACAGGCTTTGGCGTGAGAGTCCAAGAATTTCTGAAGCGGTGGCGCGGTTGTCTTGGGTGAGTTGGAGTGCGGCTTCGATGCAGAGTTTTTCTATTAGCTCGGTGGTTTCGCCGACGATTTCGCGCATGGGTACGCGGCCGACAAGTTCGCTGAGTTGTTCGACTGAACGTGGGATTTCGTGTTGTGATTCGCTGCCGAGACGACGACCGAT
>CAIOHY010000226.1 GCA_903858205.1 uncultured Cellvibrio sp. | reverse complement strand
GTATGACGCACACCAACGGTTGCTCTTAGAGCGTTCGTTAGCGAGTACTGTGCTTGGCCAAAAACAGCATAGGAATGTGTAGTCAGTTGTAATTGGTTCTGCCAACTTGCCCATTCATTTTTTGGAGTTGCAGCCGGGTCAGGGAGGTTGTTAGCCAACTCAATAATATCCTTCCATAGATAAGCGTATTCCAGATCTTCTTTTAGATAATAAAAACCGCTAACCCACTTCCATGAGCCATCCTGGTTTGAAATAAATTGCAGCTCGGCGGTTTGGGTTTTTGAACCCAGTTGGTATCCGTCAATAACTGACGAGTAACGTGAAAAATCCGTGTCAGCAAGTCTAAAGTCCTCAAAATTCATATTAGCAGCCAAGACTTTTACATCAGCAAAATTCAGGTGGTAGTTGTACTCTGCTGTCACCATGTTTTCATGAATTTTCTGCGTTGGCACATAATCCGATGATATTTTGTAAGGGTTGGATAAAGTTGTTGCGGCTGTGTCAATGTCATTGATGTTGTCGGTATCTAGCCCGGCACCGTAACGTCCACATTGGCCACCACAGGTATTGTTGCGACCTATTCTGGGTGTTAGCGGTGCGTTGGGGTTGGTTAAACCTGTATCTGGGTTAATGGGAATACCTAACAATTTATACCCAAACACGCCATTGCCGTTGGCGTTTTCACTCCAGTGGTGAACGCTGACAAGAAGTGAGGATAACTCCGATAGCTCGGTGTAAATTTGTCCGCGAATGAAACCGGTATCTTTATCGCGTAAACCAGCGCTGGCGTTAACAATATTCTCAATGAACGGATCTCGTTCTTCCGAAACACCTGAAATGCGAATGGCGCTGTTGGTGTTTACGGGGATATTTGTAAAGCCCTGCAGGCGGCGCTGATCATAGTCACCCACTGTGGCGGCGAGATTATGCTCGGTAGCTTGCAACTGAGGTTTTTGCGCAATCATGTTAATGGATCCGCCAAACGAATTGCGGCCAAACAAGGTTCCTTGTGGCCCGCGCATGATTTCAATGCGCTCGATATCCACGATGGGTAGCATTGCTTGTGCATGGCGTGGGCGATAAACACCGTTGTGATAAACAGAGACAACGGCATCGTTAGCTTCTACTTGTTGCGTTCTGGCGCCTCGCATGGCTGGACGAGGGTCGTAACCAGATCGTCCAATCACCAAGCCAGGTGTTTGCTGCGCTAGCTGCGTGAAGTCTGTAATTGTCCATTGGTCAACCTGATCAGAATTCAATGCAGTGACTGATAAGGGTGTTTCCTGAATTTTTTCAGTGCGTTTTTGGGATGTGATAGGAATGTTGAGCAATTCTTCGAGTGAAAGCTCAAAAAAATCCAGGGTCGTTTTTTGTTGGCTATCCGCATGAGCAAGATTTGAAAAAACCAATAGCAGGAAATTACAACAAAGCGTCTTAATCAAACGAAAGTCGGGGGTCATCTAGGGTCTCTTGCTTGGTCTGTAATACGCGTAACAGTTGCCAACTTGAGTTGGTTGCTAAGGGTTATACATTTCCACGTGCGTCACTTGACACTAGCACAAGCAGTCGGATTTACAATTACAGGAGTAGTGGGTGTTTCATTGGGCGGGCTGATGAGGTTTGGGGGTGGGGTTATAGTAAATTTGACCCAAAAAAAGCCCCGGCAAGCCGGGGCAAACAGAGGTCGTAAAGCGCGAGTGGCAGAGGGTGGCGTCACCATGAGGAGCCAACAGAGCGCGAGATTAGGCCACGCTTTTTGTTTTTTCCGGCTCACTCTTGTCGAGTTGTTTTTCGGCGCGTTTAGCGTCAATGGATTCAATTTTTTTTTGCTTTTCATACAAAAAGCGCAGCACGGCTGAGCGGTAGTGGTTGTATTCGGCGTTGTCTGCGAGTTCGAGGCGATTGCGTGGGCGTGCGAGTGGCACATCGAGAATTTCACCTACAGTCGCAGCCGGGCCGTTAGTCATCATTACAATGCGGTCAGAAAGCAGCACGGCTTCGTCAACATCATGGGTAATCATAATCACGGTATTGCCGAGATCGTTCTGAATTTCCATTAATGAATCTTGCAGGTGGGCGCGGGTCAGTGCGTCCAGTGCGCCGAACGGCTCGTCCATTAACAACACTTGTGGCTCCATCGCTAGCGCACGCGCAATGCCGACGCGCTGTTTCATACCGCCAGAGAGTTCATCGGGGCGTTTGTGAATGGCGTGGGTCATGTGCACCAATTCCAGATTGTGCTCAATCCACTCGCGCATTTCCGCTTTGGTTTTTTTGCCTTTGAATACGCGCTTCACGCCCAGCTCTACATTTTCGTAAGCGGTCAGCCAAGGCAAGAGTGAATGGTTTTGGAAGACTACGGCGCGCTCGGGGCCAGGCTCGTTCACTTCGCGGCCATTCAACACCACACCACCGGTAGTGGCTTGGTACAGCCCGGCGACAATGTTGAGCACGGTGGATTTGCCGCAGCCCGAGTGGCCAATCAGCGATACAAATTCACCTTTTTTAATTTTTAAATCCACATCGCGCAGCGCGCAAAAAGGGCCTTTGGGTGTTGGAAATTCGATGCCAACTTTGGTCAGTTCAAGATGAATCTGGCTCATTCTATTTTCCTCTGTACTAAAATTTTCATGTAATTTTGCCCTCACCCCAACCCTCTACTGTTTGCGGGAGAGGGGCGGGGCGAGGGGAATGTGGTTAACGAACCACTGCACTCTTGTCCCAATTGATATAGGTTTGCAGAATCAAAATAATCCGGTCGAGTAAAAAGCCGATCAAACCGATCACCAAAATCGCGAGGCAAATGCGGCTGAGTGAGTCCGATGAGCCGTTTTGGAATTCATCCCAGACAAATTTTCCGAGGCCTGGGTTTTGCGACAGCATTTCAGCGGCGATCAATACCATCCAGGCGATACCAAGCGAAATGCGCAGGCCGGTAAACATCATCGGAATCGCAGAAGGCAACACAATTTTCATGACGTGTGTGAACCAGCCCAGGCGCAATACGCGGCTTACGTTAATCAAATCTTTACTGACGCCCGCAACACCTACGGCAGTGTTGATCATGGTTGGCCAGAGCGAGCAGAGGCTTACAGTGAGCAATGAAATAATGTAGGACTTGGAAAACATCGGCGAGTCAGAAACATAAACAGCACTCACAACGATGGTTACCAGCGGCAGCCACGCGAGTGGCGATACCGGCTTAAACAATTGGATCAGTGGATTGATCGCGTTATACAGTGGTTGGCTTAGGCCAATCAAAATGCCGACCGGAATGGCAATCACAGAAGCAACGAAAAATCCGGAGAGCACAGTAACTAAACTGGTTTCAATTTTGTCAAAAAACGTCGGACGGCCATTAAACTCACGCTCGTCAATTTTTGCGGCGGGGTCTTGTGCCAGCAATTCCGCATTGCGTTTTTCCTGACGCTCATAAAATGCATCAGCGCGGTCTTGTTCGGTATTGTATTCGTCAACCAGGTTGCCCCATTGTTCGAATACTTGCTTGGGCTGGGGGAAATCGCCCAGCGATGTGTTGATGTTAGGTGCAGCTGTATGCCAGAGTAAAATAAACGCGAGTACACCAATCACGGGCATCAATGTGCTGATCAAAACATCGCGCCATTTGATGGCTTTTAGCTGTTCGAATTTCAAAGTGGCTAATTTATTACTCATGATCATTTCCTCTGGGGTGCCCACCTCTCAGTACACTCTCATCAAATAACAAGAGGTGGAGGTGGGCTTATGCTTTCAACAAGCGTTGTGACTATGTGATTTAAAAAACAACTACCTAGATTTTTTCGTCGCCTTTCAAACCGATTTTGAATTTGGTGAGATATTCATTCGGTTTGGTTGCGTCAAATTGCACACCATCAATCCATTCAGTTTCATTGACAGCGCGAATGCCATTAAAGGTTTTAAAGTCAGGGAAGTCGCTTGCGGCCATTTTTCCTTCAGCAATCAAATCAGCTGCTGCTTGTTGATAAATTTCTGGTGCGACGGCTTTTTTACCCATTTCCATGTACCAGCTGTCCGGTTTTGCTTCAGGAATTTGGCCCCAGCGACGCATTTGGGTCAGGTACCAAACCGCATCTGAAGTGTGCGGATAAGAAGCGTTGTAGCGGAAGAACACGTTGAAGTCCGGTGTTGGGCGCACGTCTTTGCGTTCGTATTCAAAGACACCGGTCATGGAGTTGGCGATAACTTTGTAATCAGCGCCCACGTAGTGCGCAGCAGAAATCATTTTAGCGGCGGCACTGCGGTTGGCGTTGTTGTTTTCGTCCAGCCATTTAGCTGCGCGGATCATCGCCTTAACAACACGCACGCTGGTGTTGGGGTATTTTTCGATAAATTCTTTTTTAACACCGAAAACTTTATCGCCCATTTTATTGTGCACCGCTAGAACTGGTACGCCAATTCCACGGAATACGGCTTGTTGGTTCCAGGGCTCGCCCACTGAATAACCTTGAATAGTGCCTGCTTCCATAGTGGCGGGCATTTGTGGTGGTGGGGTAACAGACAACAATACCTCTGCATCAATTTGGCCGGTGGTGTCACCTTTGTGCGGTGCATACAAACCTGGATTAATTCCGCCAGCCGCTAACCAATAACGCAAGCCCATGTTGTGGGTGGATACTGGAAACACTACGCCCATTTGAATCGATTTTCCTGCGTCTCTCATGCTGTCGACAACGGGTTTTAATGAGCTGGCACTAATTGGATGAACCGGTTTTCCATCTGCACCAACGGGCACATTTTTTTTCATTTTTTTCCAAATTTCGTTGGAAACTGTAATTGCGTAAGTGTTTTGCGTCATGGTGAATGGAATGACCAATTCCGCTTGTGTGCCGTAGCCAATATTGGATGCTACCGGTTGTGCCATCAGCATGTGTGATCCGTCCAGCTCACCGGAAATTACGCGGTCAAGCACTACTTTCCAGTTTGCCTGTGCTTCAAGTTCAACGGTCAAGCCTTCGTCATCGAAGTAACCATTCTCGTAAGCAACAGCAAGGTCAGCCATATCGGTCAGCTTAATAAAACCAAATTTCAATTCAGTTTTTTCTGCGGGACCTGTGGCAGCTTGCGCGGCACTGATTAATGAAAAAGCAGCGGCAAGTGCGAAAGTCGTTTTTGCTAAAGGTCTTAATAAGCGGGAAAACATTTTCTTTGTTGTGGTTGTTTCTTTCATCTCAGGCTCCTGGCGGTGGATACAAGCATCTAAAAAAATTGTGAGGTTTTTGAGTCTTAGTCGCGCAAAAAAACGGTTACGAAGAAAAAGTTGTACGAAAAAAATTAAGAGAATTGAGTTGTTTCAGTGAATCAGTACAAACAGGTCTATTCAAACACTGTGCCAATGTCTGTGGTGCACATTAACGGCGCAGCGAATTTGCACTTATTTCACTGTTTCTTTTGCTTTTGTGCATTGCTGGAGCACGTAAACATGTGGTGCATTTATTTGGTGCTGCTTTTTGTTGGTGGGGCGTGCGCTGAGAGGTGCCTAATGGGTGGCGTCGCGCACTTTTTTTGCGCAAGCACTATTTCAGAGTGATTTATGAGGGGTTGTGAAAGGCTCAGCAGGATTTTTTCGTTTGCCAGCGAATACAAAAAATCTCTTGTATCTCGCGGGTTTAGCATCATATTTGTCGTGCACACGGCAGGTGAATAGCGCCTATACTCAAAGCAACCGATTAAGCGGAGCTGAGCCGTCTAACCATGAAAACATCATGCTTTTGGGTCTTATTTTTCTGTTTTTGGCTTTCTGCCTGTTCCGCTGTGGTGCAAAAAGTCCCATTTTTATCCGATAAAGGCCCTTTAGCGCGGGAGTTGTCGGGTGAGTTGATTTTGGGGCGCCCCTACTTACCCGAGGAGCTGCCCGATGCGGATTTGTTCGGTTTAACCAAGGAAATGCAGTTATTTGCCGAAGCTGCCACTGCGCAAGCAACACGCAGCGATGCGAAAGCTGAAGCGCTGCATAAAGCGTTAATCTCCTCTGTGAATCTTGGTGGGCGCGGCATTACCTACAGCGCTTATGACACCATCACCGGTATCGATGCATTCGAACGGCGCCAAGCCAATTGCATCAGCTACACGCTGTTATTCGTTGCTATGGCGCGTCACCTTGGATTAAGGGCAGAAGTGAACGAAGTCATCTTGCCGCCGACCTGGGATATGCGCGCGACTGATACCTATTTGCTGATGCGTCATGTTAATGCCAAGGTTTTTCTGCCGCGCCCGAATAAAACTTACATAAGGGTTATAGGTACGGCGGATGTGAGCGATATAGTGGTGGATTTGGAAATGCGCCGCTATCGTCCGCACTACAAGCAACAAGTGATTAGTAATGACTTGGTGGCAGCGCAATTCTATTCCAATCGCGGAATGGAATTGGCTGCAGACGGTAATGCGCGCGAGGGTTTTTTGTATTTGCGCAAAGCGTTGGTGATGAGTCAGGAGCCGAGCTACATCTGGAGCAACTTTGGCAGTTTCTATCGCCGCCAAAAAATGTTTCCGGAAGCAGAGGCCATTTATTTGCACGGCCTGAGCATCAACCCGCGCGATTACACCATCATGCATAATCTCGCTGGCCTGTATAAAGATATGGGCAAGGTAGAGCAGAGTGAGTACTACCAAAAACGCGTGCGGCAACATCGCAACGCTAATCCCTACTACATGTTTAAGCGCGCCGAAGATTTGGTAACAAAAAATGATTTGGACGGTGCTTTAGTGTTGATTAAAAAAGCAATCAAAAAAGAGGAGAGTGAGGCCACTGCTGTCCCATAGTTTTAGTCATAAAGCGAGCCTCATCTGAGGTTCGCTTTTTT
>CAIOHY010000225.1 GCA_903858205.1 uncultured Cellvibrio sp. | reverse complement strand
GGATCAACAACCCGCGCCGCCCCTGGGAGGCAAGCGGCACCAGCGGCATGAAAGTACTGGTTAATGGCGGATTGAATTTATCCACGCTGGATGGCTGGTGGGCAGAGGCTTACCAACCGGAATTCGGCTGGGCGCTCGGTGACGGTGAACAACATGGCGAAGAGTACGACGCCGCCGATGCAGAGCAGCTTTATCGCCTGCTGGAAGACGAGATCATCCCGCGTTTTTACGCGCGCGATGCAGAAGATATCCCCAAAGAATGGATTCAACAGATGCGCAGCAGCATGGCACAACTCACACCGCGCTTTAGCAGTAATCGCATGCTGCAGGAATACATCGAGCAGCATTACTTACCCGCCGCCAAGGCGTTTCAGGCGCGGGTTGAAAACCACTGCCAGCTCGCCAAAAAGCTCAATGGTTGGACGCGACATTTACACCAGCACTGGCATGAAATTCATATTGGCGAGCGCAGTGTTAGTGACATCCAAACGGGCTCGCAACTAGAGGTCAATATCTATCTGGGGGCGATTGCGCCGGACAATATTGCGGTGGAGGCTTTCGCCGATGGCAAGAGTACGCAGCCAGCCGAGCGCATCAACCTGACACTCACCCGCGCTGGGGTCGCCAATACCTATCACTACAGCGGTTTGCTACCAAAGGATCGCCCCGCCAGCGATTTTAGCCTGCGGGTAATTCCCACCCATTCGCAGGTACGGGTACCCAGTGAGAACGCGCTGATTTGTTGGCAAGTGGGCGAAGCCTAACAACAATGCCGACATACTGAACACAAAGTCGTTTTTCAAAAAAAACGGCGATATTTTTATCGCCGTGCTTCTCGCCAAAATGCCCTGCCCAACGACATTATGGAAAATTTTATCGCGAAAAGACTACCGTCTTACTCCCGTTCAACAACACCCGATGCTCCGCGTGCCAGCGCACCGCGCGGTTTAAAACGACCGCCTCAGTGTCACGCCCGATTTCCGCCATTTCATCAGGTGAGTTCACGTGGGATACACGCTCAACCGATTGCTCGATAATAGGGCCTTCATCCAAGTCAGCAGTAACAAAATGCGCGGTCGCGCCGATCAGTTTTACGCCGCGCTCAAATGCTTGGTGATAAGGCTTGGCGCCTTTAAAGCCGGGCAAAAATGAGTGGTGAATATTGATAGCGCGGCCGTTTAATTTGCGGCACAAATCGTCGGACAGGATTTGCATATAGCGCGCGAGCACTAAAAATTCAGCTTGCAGATCCTGCATCAACTGCCACAACTGCCCTTCTTGCTCGGCTTTGGTATCGGCGGTAATGGGCAAATAATGAAATGGCAATTCATACCACTCGGTAAGATCGCGCATCACATTGTGATTAGAAACAACGCCGACAATATCGATCGGCAGCGAGCCGTTTTTCCAACTGTTAAGCAAAGCGTTCAAGCAGTGCCCCCACTGGGAAACCGCAATCAGTACACGGGGCTTGGCGTGGCTGTCAGAAATCGCCCAATCCATTTGGTACTGCTCGCCGAGCGGCTTGAACAGAGAACGAATCTGCCCAAGGTTGTAGCCCACGGGGCACTCAAACACGGTGCGCATAAAAAAACGGTTGCTTTGCACATCTTCAAATTGCGAAGACTCTTTAATGTTGAAACCCAAGGTCGCGAATAAGGTAGCAACGGCTGCCACCAAACCTTTGGAATCCTGACAACTAAAAGTTAAAACGATTTCCTTAACAGCAGACATGTGATTTTCTCTTTATCAACAACAATTTAAAGACAACTAGGAAGTTACGGATTGCGGTCATGCTATCTGCCCCCATTTCCTTACGCAACCCAAATGTATAACCCCAAACGCAAGATCCGCCGTAACAATCGTACATATTTACGCGCCATTATTGGATCATGAAATAGCAAAGACACTAAGTGGTGGCTATAGTTGATTTCCGTATAAAAACGTCTCGCGGAGTTACCAAATGAATTATCGGGGTCGATTATTGCTTCTAGCAGGCTTGCTCCCCTCTATTGGTTACGCCAGCGAAAATCTCTTTTTGGCGATGTCATTAGAAGAGCTAATGGACATTCCTGTTGATGTCGCCTCACGCGCACCACTACCCCAACGCGAAAGCCCCGGCGTTATCACCGTTATTTCCGGCGAGCAGATCCGTCGTCAGGGCGCGCGTGATCTCCTGGATGTATTACGCCTTGTGCCAGGATTCGATTTTCGCCTGATCAGCAATAACGTGTTAGGCCTCGGCGTACGAGGGCACACGGGGTCAGACGGGCGCGTGCTGCTACTGGTCGATGGTATTGAGATTAACGAACAACGCTTTGGAACTGCCCAGCTTGGATCAGGCTTCCCGCTGGAGTCCATAGAGCGCATTGAAATCGTCCGTGGTTCAGCTCTGGCAATGTACGGTGCAACCGCAGAGCTAGGTGTTATTCACATCGTAACTCGTAAACCCGCCGAAATTGACGGTGCGATACTTACCACCCAACAAGGTATCGCCAGCGGTGAGCACAGCCGCGAACAATATGAACTCCTAGCGGGAAAAGATTTCGAATCAGGTCAGTGGAGTTTGTCTGCTTATACGGGTCGCGCCTTGCGGAGCACGGCAAGGTTCAGCATGTCAGGGGCTTCCTATGACATGGGCGAGGATGATTATCTGCATCCCGAATATGTCAATTTTGGACTAAGCCTGGGCGACCTTAGCCTGCGCTATCTACGCGATGACACTGAAGTAGATGCACGTGCGGCCGGAGGGGTAATACGCCCCGCCGCATGGACAATACAGCAAAGCCAAGAGTCTTTTTCCATCAGCTATCCGTTGAAATCCTCCTCAGTCAGCATCACCCCATCACTTCTTTACCAAGAACAATCGCCGCGTGAAACCAGAACCGACACTGGCGTGCTTAACAGCAAAACAGCACTTCATCGCACCTTGGGAAAAGTCGATCTGGCATGGGCTGCCTCTGATGCCTGGAATATTTCAACCGGGGCTGAATATCTCGATGCCAGCTATAGGGGCGAAGTGCGTACTTTTCCGCTGCGGCCATTAGCCTACGAGGAGATAAAAAACAGCGCCTATTATGCCGAGCTGCTGCATAAAGCGGATTGGGGCAATCTGGTGCTGGGCGGACGGCTGCTCAGCCACGAGTATGCGGGCGACCTCTGGACCGAGCGCTTGGCTTATACAAAATTGTGGGAAAGCTGGAACCTTAAGTGGATCAGCAGCCGTGCCGAGCGAGCACCTTCGCTTGAAGATTATTCAGCGGGTCTCCAAGGCCTATCGGTGCGCGAAAATGAAAAAATGCGCTCCAATGAATTTGAGCTCGGCTGGCGCGGCGAACCCCATCAACAGATAACACTCAATCTCTTTGACATCGCAACAGACAACACACTGATACTGTTGAACCAAGGTACGACCAGAACAAAAGGCCTCGAACTGGTTTACCAACGCTCATTCAACCAAGCCGAGCTGTCATTCGCCTACTCACATTATCAAGCAGATAACACTTCTACACTGGCGGCCCTGCCACGCCGATTCCCGGATGATCTGGTCATTGATGACACGGAGCACATCACTTATGCACCGGATAAATTCAGCGCCAGCATGAGCTATAAGTTCACCGATAATATTAGCCTCAACCCATCACTGCTGTGGTTATCGCGGCGCTGGACCTACACTCAACCACTGGTTTCAACCGGTGTCGGAACACTAGTGGAGCTACCCTCTGTCACGCTGTTGGATCTTGCATTGGATTGGCGAAATGCGGGCGTGAGTGGACTCGATGTAAATCTAACCTTACACAACGCTCTCGACGAACAGCATAATTTTTATCAACCCTTCCGCAGCAGTGCCTCCTACCTTCCTGATATGGGACGCGAGTGGGTACTGGGTGTACGGTATCGCTATTAACTGACCCAAGGTTTAAACCACCGAAAATCCCAAAGGGATACCGCTGCACTTGGGCGCACTTGGCTGCTGGGCAAATAGATCCAAGCATCCACCAGAAATCCATCGTTACTCAAATACACACCAAACCCAACAATGCCGAACCCAAAATTCCGCATAACGCCTTAACATTTTCGACGTTTTATTAAAAAATACGCCATATGCTGGACAAATTTAAGTCATGTGATACATTAGGTAACATTATTGAACAACCAGCCATTTGAAGGTAACAAAAATGGAACTCAGCGCGAAAAACAATACCGTGAAAACTGAACTAGACGATCAGGTCACTTTCGGCCTG
>CAIOHY010000224.1 GCA_903858205.1 uncultured Cellvibrio sp. | reverse complement strand
GCCGCTCCCATCAACTTCGATTGCACTTGCAGGCTATTGGACACCCGATTTTGGGCTGTGAATTCTATGGTGGTGAATTTGCTTCGGCGGCCGACCGCTTGTTACTCCATGCGACGGATTTACGTTTTGAACATCCCGCATCGGGTGCGGAGATTTTTGTTGAATCGAAGCCAGATTTTTAGAGTAAACGCGATATCCGATAAGAAAACTATCGGGGCGATCTTGATATGGATACAATGTATTACAACGTAATCGATAGTATTGCAGGGGCAAATATGAGCATCACATCGGTAAGATTACAGCCAGAAGTAGAGCAGGGGCTGGAAGCCATGGCTGCCAGTCAGGAGCGCAGTAAAAGCTGGCTGATTAATCAAGCGCTTAAAGAATACATAGAGCGGCAAACACAGGAAAAAACGCGTTGGCAAGAAACCCTGACCGCGATGGATTCAGTGGTTAAGGGCCAAGTTGTTTCGGGTGACGCAGTGCATGCTTGGCTGGAAAGCTGGGGCAAAGAGAATGAGCAGCCGCCACCAAAGATTGGTCAGTAAAGCCAGTTCAGTAAATAATTCGTCCGATAGCAATAGTGGAACAAACGAAAACAATTAAGGATAAGCAGATGAGGCTGATCTATACCGCCGAAGCCCTTGAAGATTTGGTGCGGCTGCGCGATTTTATCGCGGAGCATAACCCTCAGGCCGCCACTCGCATTGCGCAGCAACTGCTGCAACGAATTGAGCATCTACGAAACTTCCCTCTGATCGGCATCAATGTAGCCCAAGCCCCCGTCGCGGGTTCCGTCAAAGATTTTGTATTTGGCAATTACCTTGTACGCTACGCCGTACAATCCGATTCCTTGTGTATTTTGCGGATTTGGCATCATCTCGAACATAAAGAATAAATCGTCGCCATCGCACTGTGGTTTGTGATCGACATTTATTGCGAAAAAAAATCCCCGAGCATCATAAATGTCCGGGGATTTTTATTTTGGATTTGCTTAGTGTTGCGACGCTTCTGCAGCACCGATACCAGTTTGTGAACGCACAAACTGGGCATCGAATGCGGCTTGTTCTTTTGCGGCTGAGGCTGATTTATCGGTGATTGAAAAAAACCAGATCCCGATAAACGCCGCGCTCACGGAGAAAATGGCGGGGTACTTGTAAGGGAAAATTGCCTGTTCAAAACCAAAGGCATCGACCCAGACGGTCGGGCCTATCACCACCAATACCACTGCAGTCAATAAGCCCAATCCGCCGCCGATAACGGCACCGCGCGTAGTGAGTTTGCGCCAGTACATGCTCAATAACAGAATTGGAAAGTTGGCGCTGGCGGCGACGCAGAATGCGAGTCCAACCATAAAGGCGACGTTTTGTTTTTCAAAGACGATGCCGAGCAATACGGCAATCACACCCAGGCAAACGGTTGCGATGCGCGATGCACGAATTTCTTTTTTCTCATCACGCGCCCCTTTTAACACCAGCGTTGCATAAAGATCATGGGAAATCGCGCTCGAGCCAGCCAGTGTTAAACCCGATACCACGGCGAGAATGGTGGCGAAGGCAACCGCAGAAATAAACCCTAATAAAATATCGCCACCCAATGCTTGCGATAAATGAATTGCTGCCATATTGGCACCGCCGATTAAGGCGCCATCGGTGAAGTAAGCGGGATTTTTCAACAGCAAAATAATTGCGCCAAAACCAATAATGAAGGTGAGAATGTAGAAGTAGCCGATAAAGCCGGTTGCATAAAAAACGGAGCGGCGCGCTTGCACGGCATCTTTTACGGTGAAAAAGCGCATCAAGATATGCGGAAGTCCGGCGGTACCAAACATCAGTGCGATACCGAGCGAGATGGCGGAAATGGGATCGCTCACCAATGTGCCGGGCGCCATGATGGCATTGGCTTTTGAGTGTACTTTCACCGCCTCTGCGAATAAATTTTCAAAACTGAAACCAAATTGCATCATCACTAAAAATGCCATGAGTGATGCACCCGAGAGTAATAAAATCGCTTTGATTAATTGAACCCAGGTGGTGGCAATCATGCCGCCAAAGGTTACGTAGAGTGTCATCAATACACCGACAATAATCACCGCAAATTCGTAAGGTAATCCAAACAACAATTCAATTAATTTTCCGGCGCCGACCATCTGTGCGATTAAATAAAATATGACGGTAACCAGTGAGCCGCTGGCAGCAAGGATGCGAATCGGTTTTTGTTGTAAACGAAACGAGGCCACATCGGCAAAGGTGTATTTTCCAAGGTTGCGCAACGGTTCAGCGATTAGTACCAACACGATGGGCCAGCCGACTAAAAATCCAATCGCATAAATCAAACCATCAAAACCGGATGTATAAACCAGACCGGCGATCCCGAGAAAAGAGGCGGCGGACATATAATCGCCCGCAATGGCCAAGCCATTTTGAAAACCAGTAATGCCGCCGCCAGCAGCGTAAAAATCGCTCGTGGTTTTGGTGCGGCCAGCGGCCCAGTAAGTAATTCCGAGGGTGACTATGACAAATGCCAGAAACATGGCGACCGCGGTAACATTTATTGCGGAAGAGCTCGTCGCTTGAGCCCAAGCGCAGGTCGCCATGGCGGAGAGTAACACCGCAAGAGGAGCATGAAATTTCATGATTGCTCTCCCGCTTTTTGCACGATCGCGCGCGTTAATGGCTCTAGCACGCGGTTGGCGTAGTAAACGTAAATTCCGGTGATCATCATACAAAAAAGAATGACGCCCAAACCAAGTACCATACCTATGGAGGTTACGCCGCTACCAATCGGATTACCGAGTGATGCGGGGGCAAATGCAATCGTAAGAATAAGGGCGAAGTAGGCGAGGATAGTGGCGAGTGATAACGGCCAGATAATTTTTTTGCGTGCGCGGGTCAGAGCCGCGTACTCCGGCAGTTGCCGGATGGTTTCGATATGCATGCTAGGTTTCCCTATTGTTGTAAATAATGGGACGAATGCAAAACAGTAGGCGCGCGCGCAGACTAAAACGTTTTGCGACCACGCTATTTTGCCGCAGGTGTATTTGGGTTGTGTTTTTATCGTTGTTGGTCGCTGCCACTCGAGGTGGCAGTGCGGTCAGATTCTAACAGTCATGGCGCCGTGACAGGAATAGCGTGAGAGGGATAAATCAAAAATGTATGCGCGGGGAAAATGTGTCAGATCCAACCTTTTTGGCGGGCGATACGCGCAGCATCTACTCGATTGGCGGCATGGAGTTTGGCGATAGCTTCGGAAAGATAGTTGCGTACAGTACCCTCCGATAAGCACAGCACGGTGGCGATTTCAGCAGTCGTTTTACCTTCAGCTGCCAGTCGAACAGCGCGCCGTTCCTTATCATTGAGTGGATCGCTCTCCCCTAGCGCCATCATCGCCAATTCGCCGTCGATAACTCGCTTGCCGTCCATGACTTTGTAAATTGCTTGAATCAGTTGTTCTGAAGGCGCATCTTTTAACAGAAAGCCCGCTACGCCCATATCAATTGCGCGGCGAATGTAACCTGCGCGGCCAAAGGTGGTGATTATAATGGTTTTGGTTGGCAGCCTTTGCTGCAGAACCCACTGTGCTAATTCGAGACCGGAGCGGCCTGGCATTTCAATGTCGGTGAGTAAAATATCGTAGCTATTCTGTTTCATTAGCAACCAGGCGCGGTCGCCATCTTCTGCTTGTGTGATTTCAAAACCGTTTTCCATGCTGAGCAGTGCTGCCAGCGCACCGCGCACCATGGATTGATCTTCGGCTAATAAAATTTTCATGGTTTATCTGGATTCCAACTGGTTAAGTTCGTTGCGCGGCAACGAAATAATAAATTCGCAACCTTTACTAATTGATGAATGTAAATCGCCGGTGAGGGCATTGAGTCGCTCTTGAATACCCTGTAGCCCGTTGCCTGGAATCAGTGTTTTGACTTCGCCGTTATCATGCATGCGCACCAGAATTTTGTCGTAATCTTGCTGAAACTCGATTTGGCAGCGATTGCCGTTGCTATGGCGTAAAACATTCGTGGTCAATTCAGTTAGTGCGAGAATAATGGCGGTTTCGGCGCGAGGTGATAGCTGGGGAATATCGCCATTGAGATCCACAATAAAACCGTTTTGACGCAGTTTTTCACAGAGTTCCATCACTTCGCCAGACAACCCGCGATGCTTATAACCCGAGACGGTTTGGCGTACCAAACTCAAACTGTTGCGCGCAATTTGGTGTAATTCAGAGAGATGTTGTTTTACTTGTTCGTGTTTTTCTTGAGTTAAGAGTTTTTCAGCCAACTCTGCTTTGAGTGCAATGCTCGATAGGGTGTGGCCAAGGATGTCGTGCAGATCGCGTGCAATTCGCTCGCGCTCAGCAATGATGGCGAGCTGCTCAATTTCCTGATGACTTTTTAGTTGGCTAATACGCGCTTCCATCCGTAGTTTTTCAACATAACCAATAACGCCAATAGTGATCAAACCGGAAATTGCGGGAAATGCAAAAAAAGGAAATGGATAATTAAAGTGGTAATGCAGGGCGAGAATCGTGGCTACCAGTAATGCGGTGATGGCTAGCCAGATTTTCGTTCGATAGGTAAAACCGATCAAAAAACCTAAATAAGAAAAGAAACTACTAGAACCGGGTGTGTATGGCGTAATAGCAAAAGCCAGGAGAAGAATGGCTAGCACCGGTTTCCAAACATGCTGGGGTTTTAGGGTAGTACCCCACAAATACAGCGATACAAACACGCAATAAACGCCTACCAGCAAAACCTTGGCGAGGGTATCGGATGACATGTAGTAAACGGGCACAAAGTAATAAAGGCTAAATACCAGCCAAATCCGTGACTTGGCGGAATAAATCGAGTCTGCACACTGTTCGGGGCGATGGTTCATGGCGTTGTGTCTGCGCGAATCTGTTGATACAGGCCTATTATGTACCTGTTGTGGCTCCAGTGAAATCCAGACGGATTTAACTACTGG
>CAIOHY010000223.1 GCA_903858205.1 uncultured Cellvibrio sp. | reverse complement strand
TTGGGCGCCTTTGTCGCGCAGGATACGGGTCAAGCGGCGGGTGTCGATATCGGCGATACCAATCACATTGCGCGCTTTAAGGTAGTCGGACAGGCTTTCCTGATTGCGGAAGTTGCTCGCGAGCAACGGCAGATCGCGAATCACCAGACCTGTGGCCCAAATGCGCTCACATTCTTCGTCTTCGCTATTGGTGCCGGTATTGCCGATATGGGGATAAGTAAGGGTAACAATTTGCTGGGCATAGGATGGATCGGTAAGGATTTCCTGATAACCGGTGATTGCGGTATTAAATACCACCTCACCAACAGACAAACCTTCAGCACCAATCGCGGTACCACGGAAAACACTACCGTCGGCGAGAACCAAAATGGCCTTCTTCGGGGCAGGAAGGGATTCCTGAGTAGTCAAAACAACCTCCTGAGCTGGTTGGGTTTTGGCTTGGAGAACACCGGCAGTCACTAACCCTGCGGGATACCCTTAAAGCAAGCTAATAAATCGTTGTAGGTTCGTCATCCAAATCGCACAGACGTTCAGTTTCTTCAGGCTCAAAAAGTCAGTCGCATTGACACCTGAACAGTGAACATCGCGATAAGTCATTGAGTTAAAAGGCAAAATTAATCTGACTGTAAAACGTTTGGTTGTAAAAAAGCGAGATGAAACTCAAATCTCATCTCGCCTTTTTATGTTCTTGTGCGAACCGTTTTGTATTCTTTGTGCAGAGCCGTTTGAGGCGGCCGCAATCTGGCTGCGAATTCTACGGGACTCGCCCTCGCCTGTCCATGAGAATCTACCCGAATCGGGTCAGCATCAGCCTTTGCGGAACAACTTTAGGGCAAGCGTTACCACTACCAGTACCAACGCCCCAATCACCACGCCTGCAACACCGTTTAACACCGATGACGTCAGCCAACCCACTGGCTCAGTTGCAGCAGCCGCATGTTCAATCGAATGGTGAATAACAGGAATGCTGTGCGTCACAATACCGCCGCCGACCATAAACATGGCAGCAGTGCCCAGTACCGATAAGAGCTTCATCAAGCGGGGCGCGGCAGCGAGCAAAAAGTTTCCAAAAAACTGTGCAGCGGGATTCGGTTTTTTGCACAGGTGCATACCTATATCATCCAGCTTCACAATCAGGGCGACAAAACCGTAAACACCCACAGTCATTAACACCGCGATACTTACCACTACCGCAGCCTGCTTGGCAAAAGTCGCAGCGGCTACTGAACCCAAGGCGATAACAATAATTTCTGCTGACAGAATAAAATCCGTGCGCACTGCACCTTTGATTTTTTCTTTTTCGAAGGCAACCATATCCACTTCTGGATTGCTGACCGCCTCAATCAATTCACGATGGTGAGCTGCATCTTCTGCTTTGGACTGAAAATATTTGTGCGCGAGTTTTTCAAATCCTTCAAAACACAAATACGCACCGCCAACCATGAGCAACGGAACAATTAACCAAGGGATAAATGCACTGATTAATAATGCGGCGGGAACCAGAATCGCTTTATTGAGCATCGAGCCTTTGGCGACCGCCCAGACGACGGGCAATTCACGTTCGGCACGCACACCCGCGACTTGCTGCGCATTGAGCGCCAAGTCATCGCCCAATACTCCAGCCGTTTTCTTTGCAGCAACTTTGGTCATGATCGCCACGTCATCAAGAACTGTGGCGATATCATCAAGCAACATTAATAAACTGGAACCGGCCATTATTTAATTCCCTGTAGGATCTGCTACAAAACGGATTTTAAAACCTATCGTCAAACCTAGCGCAAACCCAGCACATCTTGCATATCAAATAAGCCTGGCTTTTGTTGCTGCAACCACACTGCTGCTCGCACCGCACCATTGGCAAACGCCAAACGGCTCGATGCTTTATGAGTTATTTCTACGCGCTCACCGTCAGCCATAAACATAACCGTGTGATCGCCCACCACATCGCCGCCGCGCACGGTGGCAAAACCAATTGTGTCGCGCGGACGTGCGCCAATTTGGCCCTCGCGGCCATATACAGCGACTTTATCCAAATCGCGTTCCAACGCATTCGCCAGAACTTCGCCCATGCGCATCGCTGTACCCGAGGGTGAATCGACTTTATGGCGGTGATGCGCTTCGTAAACTTCGACATCGTATTCATCACCCAATACGCGCGCTGCCAAATCAAGCAATTTAAAACACAGGTTTACGCCGGTGGAAAAATTGGCCGAAAGCAACAGGGGAATTTGTGATTGATAGGAAAGCAGCTCGGCTTTTTCTGTTGCGCTGAAACCGGTGGTGCCAATGACGATTGGCTTATTGTGCGCTGCGCAAATTTTTACATGGTCAAGTGTCGCGAGCGGCGAGCTGAAATCAATTAACACGTCGAATTGGTTGATCACATCGACGATGTTATCGACTAGCGTTACACCGAGTTTTCCTACATTGCCCAATTCACCAGCATCTGCGCCTACCAATGAACTCCCAGCGCGCACCGTGGCGGTACCCAAGGTGGTTTGCGGATTTTTTTGCGTGGCTTCAATCAGCGCCTTACCCATTCGGCCTGCGGCACCAGCGATTGCAATTCGTGTCATTGTTCTATTCTCGATAAAAGATGATTGCAAAAAACTAAAAATTATTCGTCGTCTTCACTGTTAAATAAATGGCCAAGTTTACCTTTTTTGGTTTCAAGGTATTTTGCATTGTGAGGATTACGACCAGTTTGATGCGGTATGCGCTCCACGACATTAATGCCCATATCCTGCAAGGCTTTTACTTTACGTGGATTATTGGTGAGCAGTTTCAATGCTTTGATGTTGAGATGTTCGAGCATGGGTTTAAGGATTGAATAATCACGCATGTCAGCACCAAAACCCAATTGCTCATTGGCTTCCACGGTGTCCGCGCCCTGATCTTGCAGGTTATAGGCCTTGATTTTATTCAGCAGTCCAATGCCGCGACCTTCTTGGCGCAAATAAAATATGACGCCGCGCCCCACTACCGAAATTTTATGCATGGCCGCTTGCAATTGCGGCCCGCAATCACAGCGCATACTAAACAACGCATCACCAGTTAAACATTCAGAATGTACGCGTGCGAGCAATGGCTCACCTTCACTCAAATCACCCATGGTCAGCACTACGTGCTCTTTATCGGTTTCATCATCACTGAAGCCGTGCATGGTGAACATGCCAAAAGGCGTGGGCAACTTGGTGGATTCCACAAAGCGAATAGTCACAACAACCTCACAAAAAACGCAATCAGCTGCAGAACGAGCAGCGCATAAACTCCAGCGAGCACATCATCGATCATGATGCCGAATCCGCCGTGAACTTTTTTATCCAGCCAATTAATTGGCCAGGGTTTCACAATATCAAACACCCGAAATAATACGAAGCCGATGACTATCCAGATCCAACCGGCGGGCGCCATAAACATGGTGATCCAGAAGCCGACGAATTCGTCCCAGACGATGCCGCCGTGATCATGCACCCCCAAGGCTTTGGATGAGCGATCACACCAGAGCACACCCAGCGCGAAAGTCACCAACAACCAACTCAAATACACCGGCCAGGATAGATGCTGCAGTAACAAAAAAAACGGAATAGCTGCAAGCGTCCCAAAGGTGCCCGGCGCTTTTGGCGCAAGCCCACTACCAAATCCAAACGCAAATAAGTGATTGGGGTTGCTAAGCAATTGTTTAAATGTGGGCGTATTGATCATAAAAAAATCGGCATCAGAAATGTTGGTATCCCGTTTTAATCAATGTGAAGGGCTTACCTTCATATTCACAAATAACCTTATTACCAGCGATCATTTCGCCGATAACCGTGGCCTGTAATTTCCCCTGCGCAATTAGCATCGCGATATCAGCCACTTTTTCTGGCGGAACCGTAAAACAGAGTTCGTAGTCATCGCCACCACTGAGTGCCCATTGATAAGCCTGTGAGTCATTATTTAATGACCTTAGTGCAGGCGATAGTGGCAGGTTTTCTACATCAATTACTGCACCCAAATCACTCGCATCGCAAATGTGTTGTAAATCAGCGACCAGACCATCAGAAATATCCAAGGCACTGCTGGCGAGTTCACGAATCAATCCGGCTTCATACAAGCGCGGCACGGGGCGATAAAAACGTTGCTGTAAATACTCGGCATGCTCATCGGCAAACACCTGGGCATTTTGTATCGCGGCAAGAGCACCTGCACCATCACCCACACAATTGGTGACCAACACAAAATCGCCAATATTCGCAGCGTCACGCCGCAAAGTATTTTTTGGCTCGACGGCACCCATTACTTGAATCGTAATGGATAAGGGGCCCGAGGTAGTGTCACCACCGACTAAGGCAATACCAAATTCGTGCGCACATTTAAACAACCCGCGACTGAAACTGCGCAGCCACTCTTCAGTTGCTTCAGGCAGAGTCAGCGCAAGTGTGAACCAAAGCGGATCTGCGCCCATGGCCGCGAGATCGCTTAAATTAGTTCTCAATGCACGCTCGGCGATTAGTTCGGGATCAGCATCAACAGGAAAATGAACGCCGGAAACCAGCGTATCAACCGACACCGCCAATTGTTTGCCAGCAGGAATTTGCAAGAGTGCGCAGTCATCGCCAATTCCCAACAACACACCTTCCGCAGGCTGCTCGGCCTGCTCACGCTGGAAAAATTGTTGGATCAGTTGGAATTCGCTGGGCACTGTTAAGCCATGTAGGAAAAAGGGATTTTTTTGAAGTGAGGGGCGATGTAGTAATCGCCCGACTAATTAACGACTTTTACGCTCAGTGTTAACTTCCAATGCGCGCAATACCACGGCAGTTTTATCTAACACACCGTTGATAAATTTGTGGCTATCTTCTGCACCAAATTTTTTCGCCAAGGCGACGGCTTCGTTAATAACGACCTTATAAGGCACATCGATACGGAATTTGAATTCGTAAGTGGCGAGGCGCAAAAGCGCGCGGGTAATTGCATCTAACTCTGCCAATGAGCGATCAACCAGAAAGGGCTCGTAAAGGGCATCAAGTTCGCTTAAATGCTCAGGTACTCCATGAAGGATATCGTGGAAATATTCCACATCCACTTTGCTCATATCGTTATCGGTACGAAATTCCGCTTCGATTGAATTGAGTGAGTTGCCGGTCATGTGCCATTGATACAGCGCTTGCATCGCGTAGTGGCGCGCCATACGGCGAGTGGCGGCAGTGTGGCCTTTTTGTACGGATGCTTCGGCGTGACCTGAAGGAGTAGTCATGAACAATTACCTGATAAAGAACGTAAATGCCCGCGTGCACGGGCATGGAATAAAAATAACGATAAATTAAGTTTTGCGACGTTAAATCTTGCTAAACAGCGACACCATTTCCAGCGCGGTTGAAGCAGCCTCAACACCTTTGTTGCCCGCCTTGGTGCCAGAGCGTTCAATCGCTTGTTCGATGGAATCCACTGTCAGTACACCAAAGGTCACCGGCACGCCGTATTGCAGGGAAACCTGTGCCAAACCTTTGGTGCACTCTCCCGCAACATAATCAAAGTGCGGTGTGCCACCGCGAATGACGGCACCTAAGGCAATGATCGCGTCGAATTCTTTTTTCGCTGCAATTTTTTGTGCAGTCAATGGAAATTCAAAAGCGCCGGGAGCGTAATAGATGGTGACATTTTCGTCTTTGATACCGTGGCGACGCAAAGTATCCAGTGCGCCGTCTTTCAAACTCTCCACAACAAAGCTATTCCAACGGCTTACGATCAACGCGTACTTGCCTGCTGACGCGGAAAAATCACCTTCAACGACTTTGATATTGCTCATGCTATTTTCTCTTTAATTTTTCCAATTTTTAAATTCATTTACCCCCTCCCCTAGCCGGGCGCCCATCTCCCCTTTTGCAAGGGAGTGGGGCTTTTACTCCCTCCCTTATGAAGGGGAGGGCTGGGGAGAGGTCAATCGCCCTCAGGGCAAATATATTCAACTACTTCCAAATCAAAACCCGAGAGCGCCGAGTAGCGCATGGGCGCAGACATCACGCGCATTTTGCGCACGCCTAAATCGCGCAGGATTTGCGAGCCGGTGCCCACTTGTTTGTAGAGCACTTCCGAGCTGCGACGCATTTGTTTGCCGGAGATCAACCAGTCGATGCTGTCTTCCACTTCTTTGGTCGATTCATCGTGGCAGATGAGCACTACGACGCCCTTGCCTTCTTCGCTCACTTTGCGCAGCGCATCCTGATAAGTCCAGCTTTTGCCACCCGCAACCGAGACGCGCTTGAGGCTCAATACATCGCGGGCGATATCCATCACGTGCACGCGCACTAGCGTTGGCTCGGCATCCACCTGACCTTTCACCATCACGAAGTGCAAATCCCCACGGGCCAGATCACGGTAGGTGCGCAGCTCAAATTCACCGTAGAGTGTTTCCACTTTGCGCGTATTGATGCAGGCAACCGTCTTCTCTTTGGTGGCACGGTAGTGAATCAGGTCGGCAATGGTACCGATTTTCAGGTCATGTTGCTCGGCAAATTGTTCAAGATCCGCGCGGCGCGCCATGGTGCCGTCGGGGTTCATCACTTCAACAATCACTGCCGCCGGCTCAAAACCCGCCAGCCGCGCGAGGTCGCAACCCGCCTCGGTATGCCCCGCACGGCTCATCACGCCACCCGGTTGCGCCATCAAGGGGAAGATGTGACCGGGCTGGACTATATCGGTCGGCTTGGCATTGGCTTTCACCGCTGCGCGCACGGTGAGCGCGCGATCTGCTGCCGAAATCCCCGTACTAACCCCCTCAGCCGCTTCAATCGATAGGGTGAAATTCGTGGTGTGCTGGGATTTGTTGTCGCTCACCATGAGTGGCAAATCCAGTTGCTTGCAACGCTCAGCCGTCAGCGTTAAGCAGATCAACCCGCGCGCGTGGGTTGCCATAAAGTTGATATCTTCCGGACGCACTTGCTCGGCGACCATAATCAAATCGCCTTCGTTTTCACGGTCTTCGTCATCCATCAGGATGACCATTTTGCCGTGGCGCAGATCTTCGATCAGTTCTTCAATGGTGTTGAGTTGCATAGTTAACTCTCAAAAAACGAAATCATTCTGTATCGGTAAACAACGAGTGTCGCTGCAGATCCATACTATCGTGAAGCAATCTCAGTACCTTGATCACCGCAGTATCATCTAATGAAACCACTCTAAAAATAACGATATGCCGACCTTTGCTGCCATTTCGAGCGACATGCAAGCTGGCAATCCCGACACCCAATTCGGGGCACGACCTAACTCCTGCCAAATCGGGCCCCTGAAGCAAATCCTGAAATGAGGACTCGATTGTCTGTGCGTAGATTCTGGCTTGCTCTGTACCAAACCTAGCTAAAGTCCAAGCTAAAAGATCCTGATAATCCTTCATTGCTGTCGATGAAATCTCCAGCGTCCATTTAATTGACTTCATTTAGACCCTATCACCTCTTCAGCCAATCCCTTCAAGTGTTGGCTTAATGATTCGACTGACCCGAAAGACTGAAAGCGACCAGCATCGAAATCATCAATTCCTATCTGTACAGCCTCACGCAATCTTGCGAGACGCAGCTCGTCTTCCTGCTCACGGCGCTCCACCATACGTAGGCCTTCACGCAAAACCTCACTGGCGTTTTGGTAGCGGCCTGAATCGACAAGTTGTTCTATAAGGTGGGTTTGATGATCAGTGAGCACAACATTTCTAGTCGGCATGGCAAGGACTCCTGAATACATATGATTGGCATACTATGCCATTAATATCTCAAGCAATCACGCAAAACCATTCTTCGCCAAAAACTCCAGAGTAATGCCCTGGCATTCACCTTCGGCTGCTTTGTCGCCAAGCATCAAGCGCTCAAGGTAGCGCGCGAGTACATCCACTTCCAGATTGAGCAGGGTGCCAGTTTTGTAGCTATCCATAATGGTCCACTGCAATGTATGCGGGACTATATTGAGTTCAAATTCGGCGCCGTCCACTTTATTAACGGTAAGACTAGTTCCATCTACCGTAATCGACCCCTTGTGGGCGATATATTTTGCCAAGGCCTTGGGCGCGCGGATGCGGAAGCGCTCGGAGCGCGCGTCGGGATGACGGCTGACGACTTCGCCCACGCCATCGACATGACCGCTGACGATGTGACCACCCAAGCGTGTTTGCGGCGTGAGCGCTTTTTCCAAATTGACACGCTGGCCAACCTTCCAACCGGGCAAGGTGGTGTTATCCAAAGTTTCGCGCGAGACATCCGCCCAATAGCCGTCGCCAGGCAAATCCACAACCGTGAGGCAAACGCCGTTGGTGGCGATGGAATCCCCCAAGTGCACATCACCCAGATTCAGCTTGTGAGTTTTGATGCGCAGACGTAAATCGCCATTTTTAGGTTGCAATGCCACCACTTCGCCGATGGCTTCAATAATGCCGGTGAACATAGATTTACCTCGGAATCGTGATAGTCGCGGGACTTATACGATGATGCTGGTTGGTTTGCCTTGTGCAACAGGGATTCTTAAATCGATCACTTTGGTACCGGCAAGATGGTCGTGGATGCAGCGTTTGTCCGCACGGAAAATCGCCAGAATATCGATCAATCGCAGCAAACCACCCACAAATGGCACGCGCCCCGCCAGCCACTGAATCAGGTAACGCTGAACGATTAGCTGAAAAAACGGCGGAACTCGATTATCCATAGTCACAATCGCGATACCCATAATGCGTTTGCCAATCGTTTGCCCGTAACGGCTGAGCAAGTAACCGTGCAAAATCAGAAAAGAAAGATAAGGAAAAAAGGCCAGCAATAACTTTTGCCCATCCGACAAAGCGGCTATCTTTGCCAGTACCTCGGTTTGCATCGCCTGAGCGTCCTGCGCCTTGGTGGGATCAATCTCGGTCATGCCCAGATACTGCATCAGGAACATCATTGATATGACCATGAATACGCCATCGAGCATAAAAGCCGCGAAGCGCTGGCCGAGAGAGGCGGTATTGTCCACCTGCGGCGAATGTGGAGTGGATTGTAAATCGGGAGCTTGATCGTTCAAGGCATTACCTATTTAGTATTCAGTGTCGGGCGCGGCGGTGATACGCCAGTCACGCCCAACCGCGCGAATGTCTTTAATTTTCAGCGAAAGCGCAGCGGGCATGGTATCCAGCGGCAAACCAAACAATGGCAGCGCGTTGCTACCTAGCAGCTTCGGCGCCATGTAAATAATGATTTCGTCGAGTAAACCGCGGCGCAAAAAACTGCCCGACAGCGTGGCACCCGCTTCGACTAACACTTCATTGCAGTGACGTTTGGCGAGCTCGCGCAAGAGCGCGTTTAAATCGATGCGGCCATCTTTGCCCGGCAACGCAATCAGCTCAACAAAATCGGGCCAACCTTGTAATTGCGCAGCCTCGACCTTGCCATTGTGCACCAGCAATATCGGGGTGGATTGTTTAAACATCAAGGCGGTGCGCGGTGTGCGCAATTGTGAATCGAGGATCACCCGCAGCGGTTGTTTCGCTGCGGCCTCTTCAGCGTCAGGCAAACCCAGCTCATCGACGCGCACGGTCAGCGAAGCGTTGTCCTGCAGGATGGAATCGACACCAGAGATAATCGCGCAGGAACGGGCACGCAACCGCTGCACATCGGCACGCGCTTTGGGGCCAGTAATCCACTTGCTTTCGCCCGATGCCATCGCCGTGCGGCCATCAACACTCATCGCCATTTTGCAGCGCACATACGGCAGCTTGCGTTCCATACGGCGGATAAAACCGGGATTGAGCGCACGCGCGTCATCTTCCAAGACAGGGCCATCCACTTGGATGCCAGCGGCGCGCACCATGGCGATGCCATTACCGGAAACGAGCGGATTCGGATCTTCCATACCGTAAACCAAACGCGCGATACCGGCATCGATCAAGGCTTGCGAGCAGGGGCCGGTTTTGCCGGTATGGCTGCAGGGTTCGAGGCTGACATAGGCCGTTGCGCCGCGCGCATTATCAGCAGCGCTATTTAAAGCATTAACTTCGGCATGAGCCTCGCCAGCACGAATATGCCAGCCTTCAGCAATCACCTGACCATCTTTCACGAGCACGCAACCCACACGCGGATTGGGCATAGTGGTGTAAAGGCCGCGCTCCGCCAAACGGAACGCGTGCGCCATAAAATCAAAATCAACCGAAGATAGAGTCATCAGAAAATTAGTCGTTTTCGGGTTGCTGTTCGAGGCGGTCGATTTCCTGGCGGAATTCGTTGAGATCTTTAAAGCGGCGATACACAGACGCGAAGCGCACATAGGCAACTTCATCGAGCTTTTGCAATTGCTCCATCACTTTTTCGCCGACCAGCAAGGCTTTTACTTCACGCTCGCCGGTCGCCTGTAAAAAGTGTTTGATATGGTTGATGGCCGATTCAATCGCCTCGATACTCACCGGACGTTTTTCCAACGCGCGCAGTAACCCGGCGCGCAATTTGTTTTCGTCGAAGGGTTCGCGAGTACCGTTTTGTTTGATGATGCGCGGCATCACCAATTCAGCAATTTCAAAGGTAGTGAAACGCTCGTGACAGGATAAACACTCGCGGCGGCGGCGAACCTGATCGCCCTCCGCCACCAGGCGCGAATCGATAACTTTGGTATCTTCCGCACTACAAAACGGACAATGCATGATCATCGGCCCCAGCGATGGTTAAAGTGGCCGCATACTAGCACAAAAACCAGTAATTCTGCCCCTGCCAAGGCCGCACAACCGCCGATTCGCGCATGCAAAGCCTGCTATCGCGGCAACAAACGACTAACTTCCGATGCCGCAAGTAAAAGTGCGCCTACACCATAAAGCTGCGTATCCTCCGGCAATATTTTTTCCGGTGATGCGCCAACCTGCTGCACCCACCCTAACTTGCCCTGTTGATCGACCGCGCTGGCAAGCCCATTCCAGCCAAGGGCGACGGCAGGTAAATAATCAGTGCGATCAAGCAAACCGTTATTGATTCCCCAGGCGAGACCAAAGGTCATAAATCCCGTGCCGCTGGTTTCGGGCACATTGAATTCGTCTTTATCCAACAGTGATGACGGCCAGAAACCATTTGGTTGTTGCAACTTCAGCAAACTCGCCGCCATGGTTTTAAATAAATTTTCATATTTTTGTTTGCGCGGATCATGCGCGGGAATTTGTTCAATCAACAGCGGCAAACCTGCAAACACCCAACCGTTGCCACGGCTCCAGAATACTTTTTTATCGTTTTTACTGCGACGCTCAAAAAAACGACCATCGCGATAAAAAAGGTGCTCATTTTTATCAAACAAATAATCAATTGTTGCCTGATATTCTTCATCGACATAATTCAAATAGGCAGGATCTCCAGTCAATTTCCCTACCGCTGCCCACACAGGTGGAGCCATAAATAATGCATCGCACCAACACCAGCGGCGCTGGCAAGTGGCTTCGCCTTGGCCCGTTGGATCAGGGTGATATTCAAGGCTATGGGTTGCGCGGTTAGCCAAAATATCGTTCATGATTTTTTGTGTGGGTGCGATGAAAGCGAGGTTATTGGTACGCGCGGCAACGGCAGCGTAGGTGAAGCCAATGACTTGGTCATCCGCATGCCAACTTTTATCGCCGAGCTTCCATTTATTGGATTCGCCTTTTACAACCAAGGCCTGCAAATAGCGGGGACTCTGGCTGTAGTCTGCCCAGCGATTCAAACCAACAAAAAAAGCGCCCTGAACCCAGCCATGCGGACTTTCAGTGTGGTCGCGAAAGGTACGCACGTAATCAAACGATTGCATATGCGCCAACTGCCAATCCGCAGCGCGATTTGCAGTAACGGCGACATCGGCCACATTGAGCATCGGTGAATTAGGCTTCAACCCTGAGAGATTATTACCCCCAGCAACGCTAACGCAACTGATCAAAAACAAGGAGGCAATCGATATTGAAATAAAAACGAAAAGTGAAGATAAAGATACACACGAAAAACACAACAACAACCTTTTCATCCGGCTCTCCTACCTGAAGATTCAGGCGCTTACATTGTTATGCCAGGTCTATTAATTGTTTTATTTATTCGTTATCAGTTGTTGAATTTTTACTGCGATACTCAGACGGCGTCATCTGAGTATGCTTGGCAAAAATTCGGTTGAAAGAGGATATACTATTGAACCCCGAGCGCAAAGCAATACTTTTTATACTCTCCTTTGAACAAGCTGCATCGCAGAGATTTATCTTTGCCTCTTCAACTCGATTTTGGTTAATAAAATCCACGAAATTACATTTGTGATGCGAATGAATCAACAAGGAAACTTCGCGCGCGTTCAGATCGATTCGCTGAGAAAATCGCTCTAAATTGATCGTTTTATCCAAGTGCATTTTTTTGTAAGAATAGCATCGTCAATTTTTTCAATTTTGGCTAGATGATCCGATATCTTGTTTCTCTCGTTCTTTTTAACCACTTTTACGGCCTGCAATACGGCAATCACGCCCACCACAAAAATCACTTTTAATAGGATAAACA
>CAIOHY010000222.1 GCA_903858205.1 uncultured Cellvibrio sp. | reverse complement strand
TACCGAATAGATGTCGTACATGCCACCGGAGTTGGCGCAGGCTCCCATGGAAATGACCCATTTAGGCTCAAGCATTTGTTCGTAAAGACGCTGAACCACCGGTGCCATTTTGATAAAACAGGTTCCCGCTACCACCATCAAATCCGCTTGGCGCGGCGATGCGCGAATAACTTCAGCACCAAAGCGGGCCAAATCGTGCGGCGCGGTAAATGCAGTCGCCATCTCCACGTAGCAACAAGACAAACCAAAGTTGTAGGGCCAGAGTGAATTCTTGCGCCCCCAGTTCACAGCGCCATGCAGCATGTCCTCCAACTTGCCCATGTAAATATTTTTATGAACCTGATCTTCCATAGGGTCGCTCACCACCTCACGTTTCTGCTCTGGGTAGCGGGTTTGTGAGCTATTGGGATCAATACGCGTCAGGGTATAGTCCATCTGGGAGACCTCAGGCTGCTGGGTGATTTTGATTGGAATTAGAAGTACTGGCGTTAGCTTCATCTTTTATCCGACGCCGACGGGTCTCCGATGACCAATCCAAAGCACCGATACGCCAGATGTAAAATAATCCAACCAAAAGAACGAGAACAAAAATAAGTACTTCGATAAAACCCGGCCAGCCGCTCTCGCGAACGGATACAGACCAGGCATAGAGAAACAGGGCTTCGATATCAAAAATAACGAAGAACATGGCGATAAGATAAAACTTCGCGGAGAGGCGCAGGCGTGCCCCACCTACAGAAACAATACCGGATTCAAACGGCTCCGTTTTGGCGCGGCCAACACTGCGCCCACCCATTAACACTGGGATCGCCAGCATAAATGCACAGACAAATACGATACCAAGAATGTAAACGGCAAACGCCCAATTGTGTGCAATGGAATCTATTGATGACATTAACTAATCCCCTAAGCGAATCCCAAGAAAGAAAATCCATATCCGACAAACGATAATCAATCCTATTGATCTGCCCGAATTAGTCTCGCAATACTGTTTATCACTTACTGAGCACAAAAATCCCATATGGCGCGAGGCTATAGAAATCGGCCGGCATTCTCTATGGATATCGGTAGTTGGTATGCAAAACCGGCGTAAATTTCTATCTAACAACACAGACTTTCGAATAATCCAAAGATGGATGAGAATCAGTGGCATTACCAAACTCTTAACGGTAGCTTATTTTTCATAAATTGCCGCACCTAGCGCATTTGACAAGAAAGAATTCCGATCACACAAGCCACGCTTGCAATATTGCAAGGCGAGGATATCCGAGTGCCTTTTTATTTGCTGAACTAGCACTGGAGCCTTTCCCCCATACAGGTACAATAGCGCCCAATTTGGCCAGCAATCTGAGCCGCCACCCCATGACGATTGCCTTAGTTGTACAACCTGTGACCTATTGCAAACCACAGCTGAAAAGCAACCGCGACTAATTGAAATAACTATCTATTGCTATGACTCTATATCCACCCAGCACACCACCCGTTTCAAGCCGTGCAGGCAACCGCCACTATTGGGGTCAGCTTTTCGGAAACGCCCAAGCGCTCACGATCGTGAATGCCGCACGTGCTTATCAAGGCCTGAGCCTCGTAGTAACCGCCGATACGAGTGCTGCGATTCGCATGGAAGGCGAGCTCTCGTTTTTCGCAAAAGGACAGGACGCGCTACCGGTTTTACATTTGGCCGATTGGGAAACCCTACCCTACGATACAATTTCGCCGCATCAGGACATTATTTCAGAACGCCTCAGCACCCTCTATAAATTACCCAGTGTAAAACAAGGGATTCTCGTAGTTCCGGTAACTACATTGCTGCAGCGACTCATGCCGCAATCTTATTTAATCGGCAACAGTTTGATGGTTTCTGTCGGCGAAAAACTGGACGCTAACCAATTGCGCCAGAATCTGGAACGTGCGGGTTATCACTGTGTTGATACCGTTTATGAGCACGGCGAATTTGCAGTGCGTGGTTCACTCATGGATATTTTTCCCATGGGCAGCGACACCCCCTATCGCATCGATTTGTTTGATGACGAAATTGAAAGCCTGCGGACATTTGATCCTGAAAACCAGATGACCATCGATAAGGTCGATAAAATCCAACTGCTGCCCGCCAAAGAATTTCCCCTTAACAAAGCAGGCATCAGCTTATTTAAACAACAATGGTTGGAACGCTTTGATGTCAACCACAAAGCCTGCCCGGTATTTCAGGATGTCAGCGCTGGCATTTCGCCGCCTGGCGTTGAATATTATTTGCCGTTGTTTTTTGATGCATGCAGTACGCTATTTGATTATCTACCCACCAACACACAAATTTATGCGCTCGGCGATATTGAAAAATCCGCTGAGAATTTTTGGCTGGAATTATTGCGCCGTTACGAAAGCCGTCGGGTAGATCCTTTGCGCCCCATTCTGGCGCCACGCGATATTTATCTCGCTATTGATGAATTTTTTGGCAACTTAAAAAATTATTCGCGCACTTTCGTTGAATCAGCAACCTTGGAAGATAAAGCGGGCAACTATAACTTTGCCACTGCAGCCACACCGTCATTACCTATTCGTGCACAAGCCGATAACCCCCTCGCGGCCATACAAGCCTTTTTAATGGAATTTGATGGCAAAGTTTTATTTTGTGCAGAATCCGCGGGGCGTCGCGAAACCCTACTGGAATTATTAGGCCGCATACGAATTCGGCCCACCACGGTGGATAGTTGGAGCGAGTTTCTCGACCACAATGAAAAACTGGCGATAACAGTTGCACCACTTGAGCAAGGCTTATTACAAACCAAGCCTAAAATTGCACTGATTTCCGAATCGCAGTTATTTGGTGAGCGCATCCAACAACAGCGCCGCCGCAAACAGACGCAAGACAATGCCGATCTGATTGTTAAAAATCTCACCGAATTAAAAATCGGCGCATCAGTAGTGCATATTGATCATGGTGTCGGTCGCTATCGCGGTTTGGAAACTATCACCATCGATAACCAAACGAATGAATTTTTAACTCTGGAATATGCCGACGAAGCCAAACTCTATGTACCGGTGACGAGTTTGCATTTAATCAGCCGCTACGGTGGCGCTGAAGATGACCTGGCACCACTGCACAGACTCGGAAGTGAGTCTTGGCAAAAGGCACGCCGCAAAGCCGCTGAACAAATCCGCGATACCGCCGCCGAATTACTGGAAGTCTACGCGCGTCGCGCCGCACGCAAAGGCCACAAATTTCCTGACCCTAAAATTGCTTATGAAGCCTTCTCCGCAAGCTTTCCATTTGAGGAAACCGCCGATCAGCAGCGTGCAATCGAAGCGGTTATGGAAGATATGCTCTCCTCGAAACCTATGGATCGCCTTGTGTGCGGCGATGTCGGTTTTGGTAAAACCGAAGTTGCGATGCGTGCAGCCTTTATCGCCAGCCACAGCGGCAAACAAGTTGCGATTCTCGCGCCCACCACCCTGCTCGCCCAACAACATTATGAGTCATTGAAAGATCGCTTTGCCGATTGGCCGATCACTGTCGAAGTATTATCGCGCTTCCGTACCACTAAAGAAGTGAATCAGGTTCTGGAGCGATTAGCGGAAGGCAAAGTCGATATAGTCGTCGGCACGCATAAACTGTTATCGCCCGATATCAAATTCAAAGATTTGGGTTTGCTGATCATCGATGAAGAGCATCGTTTCGGTGTAAGGCAAAAAGATCAAATCAAAGCCCTGCGCGCCGAGATCGATATTCTTACACTAACTGCCACGCCAATTCCGCGCACATTAAATATGTCGATGGCGGGTATTCGCGATTTATCGATTATCGCCACACCGCCTGCACGGCGTTTGTCGGTAAAAACTTTTGTGCGCACTTATGACGAAGCCGTCATAAAAGAGGCAATACTGCGCGAAATCCTGCGCGGTGGCCAAGTGTATTATCTGCACAATGAAGTAGATACGATTGAGAAAGTTGCGCGCGAATTGCAAGAATTGATTCCCGAGGCACGTATTGGCATTGGTCACGGCCAAATGCGCGAGCGCGACCTTGAACGGGTGATGTCGGATTTTTATCACAAGCGTTTCAACATTATGGTGTGCACTACCATTATCGAAACGGGTATCGATATCCCCAGCGCCAACACCATTATCATCAACCGCGCGGATAAATTTGGCCTCGCACAATTGCATCAATTGCGCGGCCGTGTTGGTCGCTCGCATCACCAGGCTTATGCGTATTTATTGACGCCGGAGCGCCGCTCAATGACTGACGATGCACAAAAACGCCTCGAAGCCATTAGTGCCGCAGAAGATTTAGGTGCAGGTTTTACCTTGGCAACCTACGATATGGAAATTCGCGGCGCCGGTGAATTATTAGGTGATGAACAAAGCGGACAAATTCAGACCATCGGTTTTTCACTTTATATGGATATGCTGGACCGGGCGGTAAAAGCAATTCGCCAAGGCAAACAAGCGGATCTTGAAAAAGCGCTGAGCGAAGCAATTGAAATCAATCTGCGTATACCGGCACTAATTCCTGCAGATTATTTACCCGATGTGCACACGCGCTTGGTAATGTACAAACGCTTGGCCAATGCCGACAGTGAAGAAGCGTTACGTGACCTGCAAGTCGAAATGATCAACCGCTTTGGTATGCTGCCTGAACAAATTAAGAATCTATTCCGTGTTACGCACATTAAAATTACCGCTGAAACGATTGGCATTACCAAATTGGAAGCCAACGCGCGTGGTGGAAAAATTGAATTCTCCAGTGATACGCGGGTAGATCCACTTAAAATAGTTAAATTGGTACAAAGCCAACCACGTATCTACAAACTGGAAGGCGCCAATCAATTGAAGTTCACTATGGATTTGGAGGCCACAGAAAAACGCATCCAAACCGTTGTCGATTTATTAGATCACTTGATGACCGGTAAATAATGCTGGTTCTTATCATCCACTGATGGATTTAACTTATGGTTTTTCAATCAATAAAACGACTGACAAGATTGCTGTTGATTGGCGCTTCGCTTACATCTGCTTTAGTGACGCCATTGACTCAAGCACAAATAAAAACGCATGAAGGCTGGTATCAAGTTGAAATGATTGTGGTAGCCAGAAAAGATGATACCGGTCAGGAACACTGGCCAACCAATATCAAGCTGCGCTACCCCGGCGATTGGGTCGAACTAAAAGATCCTGATGCGACTGAGGTGACCAGCAGCACTTCAGAGGCCAGCGCATCCTCAGCAAAACCCATAGTGGATTTAACGAAAGAGGCATTTTATCTATTGCCCGCGAGTGAGCGCCAATTAAATACGCAAGCACAGAAGCTACAACGAAACCCACGTTTTGAAGTGCTATTCCATAACGCGTGGCGACAAATTATCACCAATAAAAAGGAATCCAAAGCAGTGATTATTAATGGCGGCCAGACCTTTGGTGAGCATCAAGCTTTGGAAGGAAGCATCCGCTTAAGCGTGGCTACTTATTTGGAATTACAAACCAATTTATGGTTCGCACAATTTGATCTCAACGTCGGCCAGGAGATCACCCAAGCATGGCCTGAAATTCCACTCCGCCCTAACTATACAACTGCAACCATTGATAACTTGTCTCTGGATTCAGCGGTAGAAGCCGAGTTGGAGCAGGCGTTATCCACAGAAAACACCCAGTGGTCAACGGGCAACTTTGATGCAAATGCAACCGCACAAGAGACTAATAATTTTGTTACTCGCCAAATCATATTACTGCAACAAGAGCGCGATATGCGCAGTAACGAAGTACATTATCTTGATCACCCCCTATTGAATGTAATTATTCAAGTAACACCCTACCTGCCCTCGTCAACAGATTCAGTAACGACGGCACAGTAAAAACTATTGTTAATCACTGAAATAAAAACACCGGCCATTGCCGGTGTTTTTATTTTATAACCATTTAAATCTGAGTGAAGTTTACATCAGCCCAACAAAACAACATCCTCTGCCTGCAAGCCTTTATCACCTTGTTGCAACTGAAACTCAACGTTTTGACCTTCAGCTAATGAGCGGTAACCGTCCGCACGGATATTTCGGTAGTGAACAAAAATATCCTCGCCTCCTTCTCCTCTGGTTATGAAACCGTATCCACGCACGTTGTTAAACCATTTAACAGTGCCCATTTCACGATCTGCCATATGAAACACCTCTACAGTCTTAAGCTTTATTGTTATTCGTTCGGTTTGCTTCATCCGTTGATCGCCAGCACAGCAGGCCAGCAGCTATCCACAACCGGGCTCATAGAATAAAAAACCCGTGTTAACAGATATTAACAAAAGTTAGAAATAAGAGGGAATTTTTTGTGGCTTATTTGCGCGAGCCTACTGACTTACAAATACGAAAATAGTTTTTTAAATATCGGCCACGCCAGCAGCGTGGATCACCAGTAGACAGGGCGCGGCATACATCAACCAACCCGATTCACTACCGGAAGATTGGCGAGCAATATTCAAATCATCAAACTAGTGGGGTCCATACTAACGAATGATCGCCAATATGATTTATATCTGCGAACGCTTTGCCATATAAGCCGCGTAATCGGGAACCGAATGTTGCGACTCGCCGTTAAATAGTGGCGATGACACCATAAAATCGGCGGAGCTTTGATTGCAAGCAATTGGAATATTCCACACTGCAGCAATACGCAATAAGGCTTTTACATCCGGGTCATGAGGCATGGGCTCAAACGGGTCCCAAAAAAAGATCAACATATCCACTTTGCCTTCAGTGATTAACGCACCGACTTGTTGATCGCCGCCTAAGGGGCCGGAAATAAGTTTGTTAATCGGCAGGCCAGTTTCTCTTTCGATTAATGTGCCCGTAGTGCCCGTGGCAAACAGTGTGTGAAGATTTAAATGGGCTCGATGC
>CAIOHY010000221.1 GCA_903858205.1 uncultured Cellvibrio sp. | reverse complement strand
GTGGCAAAAAATAAACAGCACCGATAAATGCCGGCATAAACAAAAATACAGGGTATCCGGCAGTATTGAGTGAGGATCGGTCAACAAGCTTAGCCTCGCGCTAATAACAGCGGTATCTACTATGCATACTAAAAATTCCTGCGTATCAGCCACCACAAAAGACAAAAATCCTGGCGAGCTTGCTGCTCAGTCAGTGGCAAGATGGCGTCAAATTGATCTCGCCCTAACCCCCATCATTGGTCGGCGCGGTATTCTGGCGATTTACAAAAAGGCGCTTAACATAACCCGCAATGATTTCCCGTGGTTGGCGGTTGTATCAGAAGGAGATGCCGCTTTCGATAATTTTGTTTCCTTGCAATCGGTATTGGCGCAACAAACCAGTGCGGCAGTCATGGCTGCTAATCTCGCATTACATCGTTCATTCAATAAACTGCTTGGTAGTTTGATTGGTGAATCACTCAGTGAACGTTTGCTTCAATCCATCGATGCCTGTTTTCACCGCGAGGAAACACATCTGCACGAGGCCGATTTGTTGTCCCAGAGAGAATATGCCTGAGTAAATTACACTGCTTGTTGATTGAGTGGTGTTGGCGTCACGGTTTTGTTATTGGATGGAAAAAACCGTGCCCGCAATTTCATAAAGGGTGTCTCTACAAAAAAGTAGAGCGCCCATCCGCAAAAAATACTTACCGCCATAATAATCGCCACACCGAGCCAATCATGAATATCAATTCCATGTTCTGTGAGTGGTGCTTTCAGTAATTGAAATAAGGGTTTGTGAATTAAATAAATCGCATAAGACCAAAGCGCGACGCTGGCAGCGCCGGGAATTCGAATGCGATGTAATAGTGAGTTAGGGCTGAGCGCGGCGAGTACCAGAATGGCAAAACTGATGGCCAATAATGAATAGCCAGTGCTCACAACTACTAATGAAGTGCCGTAAGGGTAATGATAATAAACATAAAACATTGCGCTCACACTTGCCACGCCAAGTATTAGCAGGAGATTGCCTTTGCGTATGACTTTTGCGTAGGTGTCCGGGTGGAAATTTTTAAGCAATGCAATTGCAACGCCGGGAAGCAGTTCATCAAAGCGAGTCAGGCTGAAATAGTAAATGTGTTCCATAAATGACTGCATGGGGATCGCAGCTTCACCGTGCGCATGCCAATTAAATCCGCGCAGAAATATTGCGAACAGCATTGCGCTAACAATGACTATCCAGCCAAGCATGATCGATCGCTTCACATAAGCAACCAGCAGGGCGATCACCGGAAAAATCAAATAAAACTGCTCTTCAATACAAAGCGACCAGGAGTGGGTGAATGTTTCGCCAGCACGCATATCCAGATTTTGGGTAAAGGTAAGGAATGACCAAAGGGGCGCTGTGGCAGTGCCGCTCAATGCAACCGGAAAAATAAAATAGAGTGCGAGTACAAAATAATAATTGGGTAGTGTGCGCAGAAAGCGACGAATATAAAAAAGTTTGAGTGAAAAATCCTGCCCTTTGGCGAAGGCCGACAGAATCTGGTTACCAATCAAATACCCGCTCAAAACAAAAAATAGATCAACACCTGTCCAGCCCAGTTGGCTCATAAACCCAAAGACATTTTCCCTGCTGACCACTACTTGGTAGTGATAGATCAGCACAATAATAATGGCGATGGCGCGAAGTGTGTCCAGCCCGTAAAGGCGATTATTGTTATGGGTGTCCATAGTGTGATGCATGTGTCGTCCTTATAGGTTTAATGTGTTAGTTGTGATGGGTAGTTGATGCAAATTGATGCTGAATTTGATGCTGAATTTGATGCGGCGGGATTATCACAGCGCAATTTGCTAATGCATTTCTTCCTTGAATGCCTCGATGTGCGCCAATGGCGGCTTTACGAATTCGCTGATTGATCTGTGAGTATTTGCCCGAATAACGTGACTACGACATCTTTCACGGGTACGTCTTGTGGGAGGTGTGGTGCGATTTCGAAACAAATATCATTAACTGAGCGCTTGCCGTCAACCAATAACAATATGGCGTCAATTAATGGATGCGAATCCTTGCTTGAATAGTTGTTTTGCGGAATCGCCAGATGATGCATAACCAACCAATCTGTTAATGCGCCTGCGATAGCGGGTTTGCTTTGGTGCGGTTCGAGTTTGACTGCACTGAATGTCCAGACCTGCTCCTGACGAAATCGTGCTTCCAATGGAGAGCGCAAATAATCTGTGCGGGTAATGCTCTCGCTAATTAAATTGAATCCTGCCAATGACACAAATTCTTTAACTTCCGGCGCGCTGTACTTCAGTTGCACAGGTAGATGGCGTGTAAATAGTAAGGGTCCCGAATTTAACCAATGGCCTCCCGGCATCAATTTTTCATGAATCACCGCAATTAAATCCCTGACATCACCACCGTTAACATCGATAAACCAGGGAGTAATGATGAGATCAAAACTGTGACGCTCAAAAGGTAGTTGCCATACATTGGCGCCGAGCGGGAACCAGGTTGCACGCGCATTGTTTTCATCTTCTGGTGGTTGTAAAGACCAGCAGTGTGCGTGCTCCAATCCAATTTGCGGAAAGTTTTTAAATTCGCCAATCGTTATTGGTTCGCGTTGGTGCACTAATTCATCGGCGGCGGCTAACACTAGTGGATTCGAATCCAGTGCGACAGTATAGGTTGGTTGTAAGCGGACATGCAGATCCCAGCTCAATCGCCCTGCGCCTGCGCCCAGTACTAAAATCCGCGTCGGTTTTGTGGGAAGTTTTTCGATTTCAGTTAACACTCGTTCCAGCGCAGCATTATTTTCCGGATTAGGATTTGTCGGTGAATCCCAAGCCCAATCACGCAATAGCAAATCAAAATATTCGCTCAGGTCACCGGGATTCATTTGGCTTAGTTGCTCGTCTGGAATCGCCTCAATGTCGCGTTTTTGCATCAGCGAAATAATCGTATCGAGATTAATCTGGCTCGCCGTTTGTATCTCTGCGAGGCGCTGGCGAGTTGCATCCGTTAAATCGTAGCGCGATAGGGATTCATGCAGCGTCGCTAAGCCTTGTAATGCGATGTGTTGCAAGCTCGCCGTTTGATGTTGCCAGATGAGCTTGTGATGAGAGCCTGCAGGAAATAGACAAGGAACATCGCCAAACGAAAAGTGACTGGTTCCGCAAACGGCGCACTGGAGTTGCTCGAATTGAAATCCTTGCTGCGCGTTGCTACCGCAATTCGGGCAAAGGATGCTTTCGATGAAAGAGGCCGGGTACTTTTTATTGTTTGCCATTCGTATTACCTGATTCAAATTTGAAGTGTGTAGCGAGTCATTTTTCAAATCCGTTCGCCGAAAAAAAAACGCCTTCTACAGCAGAGCAGTAGAAGGCGTTAGATACAACTTGTCAAACAATGATGCTTACACGAGGCCCAATGTGCTGGTACCGAGATTGATTCCAGTCAAGCCCATACCTTTTGGAATAGCGCCGTTCAGATCATAAATGTTGCCGCCTGAGCGAGCCGAGAATCCAGGCGTGAAGCCGGGCATTTGCGTGGCAACGATAAAAGGCGCGTTACCGGAACTGTGATCCATACCATTACCCATGCAGGTCACTTGCACAACCACCGTAGAGTTAATCAGCGGTTGGCCGTCTGGGCCTGAAGTCTTACGCAGTTTATCGATAAGATAAGCTGGTACATCGTTCAGATAGCGCCACATTTCGGTAAACGCAGTGTTAGAGGGGGCACCATGACACGCCTGGTGAGCATCCTGAGTCCAAGCGGTGTTGTGGCCAAGCCAGTCACCCTGGTGATTACCCAATTGCAAAGTTGCAACCTTGGTGATACCGCATGCGAGTGCCGCCACGATAATGTCAGCTTGAGATCTACCTGTCGCCTGCATATTGGCCACGCTCGGGGTGATGCCAGTGCCGCAGTTGGTCGTGGTGGTATTACCACTGCTGCTATTCGCGGCCGCTGTATTGGTTTTGATTTTTCTCAATGAATCAATGTGCTCTTGGTAGCGAGCATATTCTTCAGTGCTGAGTTTGCCTTTGATGGCATCCAGTGCGCGCAATTGTGCATCGTAAGACAGTGCATAAGTGGTATCGGGAGTAGTTCCACCGCCACCGCCACTTGTGCCGTTGAAAATGCTAGCCAGTGCTTGGGTGGGGCTATCCTGACAAGGGCCGATATTGCTACACAGAGTGCCGTTAGTTGTCGCCTTTGCACCGAGATAAATCGATGCGCGAGGAGTACTGGTACCCAATACCGCTGCAATACGTCTGTCCATCGTCGGTGATGAATAGTCTGTGACACCCAGTGAGTTTAGCGCAGTCTGGTGGCCGCCAGTAATTACATCAATTTGCCGAAAGTGACAGATATCGGAAACTGAGTAGCCCTGCGGGCCATAAGCACGGGTGATCTGGTTCATTTGGCTTGCGCTGGTTGGCATCCATTGACCGGATGCAGCGCCGCTGTTCACATAACAAAAGACCACTCGTTTGTTGACGTCGGTTTGTGCAAGTGCGTGACGGTTCGCCAAAATGCCGCCCAGCAATGCTGAGCCTTTCAATAAACCGGCAGCAATACCTGATTTACCAATAAGATCCAGAAAACGACGACGATCTTGTTGAACAAATTGGTCGCGGTCTTTTTTCTCGCCGTAGTAATCCGCTTTTAAATAGGCATTGTATGCCGCTGGAGCTTCTTCCAATTTTTTATGGTGCTCCATTGCCTCTAATGCATCTTCTTCGGGCAGGTGGCGGAATCTGCTATCAATCTTTTTCATAACCAAACCTCTTGGATTTAGAATTCTGTTTTTGGTTGTCCAGGCAACGGGTGGGCAACGGCCCACCCGCTATACCTTAGCGACGGAAACGAATTACGTTAGACATCCCCAACTCTTTCAGCATGGCTCTTGGATTGCCATTGCTTGCATTCAATCTGGTCTTTAATGCGTCATTAACACAGGCCAGTTGTGATTGTTGTTGGGTGGACAGAGCAGTTTCCAGCGTGTCGTCTTGGAACTCTCTGCTCAGCGAATAGCCGGTCGCGAAGCGGAATGATTTCTGGATCAGACACGCATCAACGCCTGGCAGGTCGTTAGCTACCATCACTTTACCCAAATCTTTAGAGCCGGTGAAAGCGATACCTGGCGATCCGGTATCCTTTTCGTTGTTCACTTCATTGAAGCCAACAGTACCTACTCCGTTTGCGCCAAACAGACGGCCACCGTTGTTAACCATTGGTATTTCAACCAAATTGGTGCGTGCTTCGTCACCATTTAGATCCAAGGCTTTCTGCACCACTTTGCCGTTGCTCAGCGCGCGTGGCATACCCAAGTGGTCAAAATCATCCACAGCGAAGAGCGGGTTGATAATGGCGTTATGGCATTGGGCACAAGGTGTTCCCGGTACGGCGGTTTGCATATCGTAGAAGCGGGTAGTGGTTAAGTTGCCTGCTTCCAATGCGACTTGCGCATCGCGAGCAGCTTGGTCACGTAGTCCGGTGGTATCTACAAAAGATGCTGGCAATGGAATGTTCTGACACAACATATCCTGACGCACATGCACAGCACGCTTGATTGGCGAAGTACGGCCGGCATGGGCATTGACAGTCATAAATGCACCTGAAGCCAAAACACCGCCGCGCTTGGTATTGGCGGTGTTAACCATGCGCCAATCAGCTGCGCTGGTACCGCCGCCTTGAATGCCATAATAAGACGACAAGGTGCTGTTCAGCATGGTGAAGTCACCGGTGTAAATATCAGTGAACGGCAAGTTGTTGTAGAACGCGTACTTATAGATTTCGCGAATCTCTTGTGCCATTGAATCTTTCACCGCCTGATTGAAGTTGGCGCTGCCGGTGCGTGTGATATCCACAACGCCGTCAGTGCGGAACCACATACCTGCGAAGCGACCGATTTGCGCTTTACCCAGATCCGAATCGAGCAGACGATCGATTTGTAGGCCAAGGGACGTTGCATTTTCAAGCTGGCCGGCTGCTGCTGCGCTCAATAAGGTTCTATCGGGCGCACTGCCGGTATACATGTAGGCCAGTGCAGATGCGAACTCGTAAGGATCAAGCGCATAGGCTGTGCCGTCGGCAGTTTGGAACACTGAACCAGTACCCCAAGATTGCGCACGTGCCTGGCTAACAGGAAGGCCCAGTTCGGTGCGATACAGGAACTGCGGTGACATCAGCACGGTTTGGATTGCCCAGCGCAGGCCGGTAGGACCATTGCGAACGATTGCCGTGTACTCGGTTCTTTCCTCGGTGGTTAAAGGGCGACGGAAAGCTAGGTAGGCAAAGTTGTCAATGAAGCTGGTTGCGCAGGTTGCGGACGTTGTGTCGGCACAATTGGCCAAGGTAATAGCACTGTTGGTGATTGCCCAAGCAGCGATATCTTCAGCGTTTTTCTTGTAGGACAACAAGCGTGCTTCAGAAACTGGCTCAGTCAAGTGGTTCGGTAAGTTTGCAACCATCTTGTCAGGGTTGGCCAATTCTTTCGAGCCAAAGTTGGCTGGCAGTGCTCTGTTGAACAATGCTTGCAGCGAATTCTGGTATTCGAAAGAGGTCAGCAGTTTCACAGAACGCATACCGTACTTGACGGGTGATGACGTGTCGCAAGCTACTGCCCCAGTTTGCGTACGACCTTTAAGTGACCAAAGGTATGCCGCCAAATGATCTGCACAATTTGCACTGTTACAGATTGCGAATACACCGACCATCTGCTGGTTGATGAAGCGAGCCAACTCACCCACGTTAGCGCCGGTGTAGTTACCAGCTGGAAAGCGTGTTGGATGTGTCCAGGCATTTACATCGAATGGGGTGGTTCCGTCAGTAAAGCGACCGTCACCGTCATTGTCTTTATGGCAGCCTTGGCATCCAGCAGTACCAAACAGGTTTCTACCGGTAGTTGCATCACCTACGAATGCCGCACTACTTGAGCTGCTCGAACTAACTGATGTCGGGACTGAAGATGAGCTAACCGGAGTTGAGCTAGCAGAAGTCACCGGAGCGCTTGAGGTAGTGCCTGCAGAAGAACCGGTCACGGCATACACCAAAGTTAATGGTGCAGTCGCAGTGGCTGGAATGCTGCCGGTGTAGCTGATGACTTTATAGTCATAGCTGCCGGCGGCAGTCAGGCTGTCAAGGTAGCTCACGCTGTTGGCGGCATTGTTAGACGCTGTTGCCCAACGACCATCAGCGCCTTTACGGCGAACCAGGAAGCCGGTTTCGGTGCCACTCACATCAGCCCAGTTCAGGCTGGCGGCGCCAGTAGCATTGCTCACTGTGCCAGTCAGGCCAGTTGCCGCTGCCGGTGCAGTCGCCAGACTGATCGCAGGAACATTGGTGGGATTGTCGCGGTTCAGGAACATCTTGAAGTAAACCGGTACTTTCTCGCCTACGGTTGAAAGGCCAGCGACAGCGCGCAAGGCTTCCACACCAGCATTCAGATCGAAATCAACGGAGTTGATCACGATAGGTCTGCGGGGAGAGAAGCTAACGCTGTTGTTGGCGTGCTTAACAACAGTTACATCAAACGCAACTGACTTGACGACACCGTGCAACACCAGGTTGCCGGTCACGCTTTGTACCGCGATGCTACCAGCGGTCATAGCATCGACAGCGGTCAGGTCAAGTTGAGTAGTGAAGTGCAGGTTGGGCAAGTAAGCCGATTCAAACAGCAGGTTCTGCATGCGTGGATCGCGGATCACGTTACCGGTGCTGATACTGGCCAGCGGGATAGTCAGGGTTGCCTGACCATTGGCTGCCACAGTGCCTTGCAACTGGCTGAAGGTCATGCTTTCCGGTGTTTCCACACCGGCAGCGCTCTTCTTAACAGTAACGAAGTTGAAGGTCGAGTTGGTTGCATCGAGCAACCAGCGCGCGGCGGTCGTGTTTGCTACCGAGCTACTGCTGCTACTCACCACCGGCGTACTGCTACGGCTGCTGCTGGTAGCGGGTACGCTGCTCGGCGTACTGCTGGGGGCAGCACTGCTGGCGGCATTGCCACCACAGGCGGCACCATTCAGGGTAAAGGCAGTCGGTGCAGCACCTGGATTATTCAGAATAAATCCAAAGGTCACCGAGCCATTGGCTGGCAGGTTAGGGTTGTATCCCGCATTTTTTACGCACACGTTCTTACCGGTTTGCGTGTGTACACCATCCCACAGGTTGGCGATGGTTTCATTGCCAGCATAGGACCAGCAAAGCTCCCAGCTGGTTTTGGCTGCGCTGGTGTTGGTGATTGCAATGCTGTACTGACCACCATTGCCCCAGCTGTTAACGGTATTGTAAGCCACGCTACAGGCACCCTGCGCATTCACGCTGCTGGATGCCATGATCCCCAGGGTCATTAACCCGCTGGAGAGCATCGACAGTTTCATTAATTTTTTCATGATAGTTTCTCTCTAAGCTTCATCCAATTAACGGGCGTCAAAGACGAGCGCGAAGTCCACAGGTACAGCAACACTGATCGACGCAATGCCGACCGCTGCACGTAGAGCCTCTACACCATTAGTGAGTGCGTAGTCACCGGCCTTAACCAGGATCGGAGACAGGCTTTGCACCAAGACGCGGTTAGCAGACAGTTTCTGTACGGAGACTTTGGTGGTAATCGCACCGGTCACACCATGCAGATTCAGGCTGGCAGAGATATCAGTGGTAGCCGATTGGCCAACGGCCAGGCTGCTGATCAAGGTGGCAGGAACAGCCACAGTGACAGTCGCGGTCGGGAAGCTGGTCACTTCAAACAACAGGTCGCGCATACGTTGATCGCGCAGGGCGATACCGGTATTGACGGTGCTGAGGTCAATAGTCAGGGTAGCTACACCGGCAGCGCTGATGTCACCACTCAACGAGGTGAAGTTATGCACTTCTACGTTGTGAGTGTTTTTGGTAGTGACGAAGTTCAGGTAAGACGCGGTAGTGTCCAGAGTCCATGCGGCAGTGGTAGCAACAGACGATGTTGTGGCACTGGAGCTTGGTGCAACTGACGAAGCAACTGAAGACGCTACAGATGAAGGAGCAACGCTGCTAGCCGGTACGCTTGAAGGCGCAACGGATGAACGGCTTGAAGATGAAGGAGCGACAGAGCTAGGTGCGCTGGAGCTGGTTGGGGCTACAGTACCGCAACCGATAGGTTGGGTAGAAACCACAATGTCATCCATCCATACATCAGCAGAACGACCGCTGAAGCTGTGGAAACCGAACATCACATAATTGAACTTATCGCTCATCCAGTCAGCCGCCAAAGCACCGTTGTTCCAGTCGCTTGACGAAGTGATTGAGTGAACTTCAGTGCCATTCACGCGCATTTTCAAGGTGTCATACGCTTGGTCAGCCAAATAATCGACTTCAACGCAGTACCAAGTGTTCGCTGCCATTTGCGGGCCGCTCCACCATTGGCTTTGTTTAGGTGCGATGTTATCGCTAGGGATGTGGTTGGTACCCAATACACCCTTGATTTGGCCTACACGGATTTCATCGTTGGCATCTTTGGTCTTTTTCAGACCCAGAATGTGCTCGTGGTTGTCACCCGCAACGTTACCCATCGCTACGCTCATATTGACGTAAGCACGGGTGTAAAGACGTTGGGTGCCAGCGGGTAATGCACGAATGATTTGAGCAGGTGCTGCGCCGCCTTTGAAGTGGATAGACTTGCCACCGCTATAGAACTTGGTGCTGTCGATCAGAGCGTATTGTGCACCCGTAACGGTATTGCCGTTATTAGGTACCCAGCCAATGAAGTTTTCCCAACCGCTTGGTTGAGTGTTCACGGCACCGTTTTCAAAGGTTTCACTGAACAGCACGCCAGCGCCATTATTAACAGAAGAGGCGGTTGCTGTGCTGGAAGCTGCAACGGATGACGGAGCCACTGATGAGCGGGCAACCGACGATGGAGCAACTGATGAAGGCGCTACAGAACTTGGTGTGCTTGAGCGTGATGATGCCGGCGCTGCAGAGCTGGTGGTACCGCCGTTCTGGCTGATCATGTTGTTGCGCACCAGAGTACCGGACGCGGTCAATTGTGCTGCAGTCCAGCCACCGTTAGCACTGGCATTAGGTACCAGGGCAGAAGAGCCTTCTGCTTTATCATTCAATGCCCAGTTGGCATGGCTAATACCATTGGTTTTGAGGAAGTTTAACCAGGTGTTGGTTTCGGCTACATCAACAGCACCATTACCATCAGCATTCACTGAACCCCATTCGGTCACAAACAAAGCAATACCGTTGTTCAGCGCGGTTTGTGCTTTATCGCGCAGGAATTGCTTGTGAGTGCCTGCATAGAAGTGCAGGGTGTAGGCGATGTTGCTGTACGCCGTGATCTTGTCGAGCGACGCAGCATCAACGTCTTGTGACCAGTTAGGAGTCCCTACGATGATCAGGTTGTCCGGGTCAATCGCACGGATTTCCTTGATAACATCAGTTGCATAAGGCTTGATTACTCCGCTCCACGAGACCGCTAAAGGTTCGTTGTACACTTCGTAAATCACGTTGTTGTAGTTACCGTATTTGGTTGCCATTTCTTTGAAGAAGGCAACGGCAGCGGCTTTGTTGTTCTCTGCAGTATGGGTATGCCAATCAATAATCACATACATATTGTTGGCAATCGCTGCATCAATCACGGTCATTGCGCGGGTTTTGTTGCTGGAGTCGGTCAGATAACCGCCTGCATCTTCAACGCCCATGGCAACGCGTACCAGATTGGCTTTCCAGTCAGACTTTAACCAAGCCACAGTTTGCGCGGTGTAGTACTTCTCGCCACCCCAACCTGTGTTGCTCCAGAACAAGCTCATACCGGCCAGATTGGCAGGTTGACCGTTGGCAGTCACTTTGTTGCCTTGCACGACCAGTGGTGCTACGCCTTGCGCGGTACCGTTGGAAGACGTGGAAGAGCGTGAGCTGGATACCACAGGAACCGATGACGGAGCAACTGATGAGCGAGCAACCGAAGAAGGTGCAACCGAGGAAGGTGCAACCGAAGAAGGAGCAACAGATGAGCGTGCAATCGAGGAAGGTGCCGCAGATGAACGTGCAACAGAAGAGGCAGCGTTACCACAGGCCGCACCAGTTACCACAGGAATCTCAGCAGCGGCTGCGCCTTTGGTACCTTGAAAACCAAAATCCACCGATTGGTTTGGCTGTAATGTGCCATTCCAACTCAGGTTGGTCGCGGTGTAAGGATTGGTGCCCGTGAGTGTGGCGTTAAAACTGCTGGCAATACGGTTGTCGCCGCTATACCGCCAGCTAATGTTCCAGCCATTGATCGCAGTAGTCCCATCGTTGGTTATTTTTATTCTGGCGGAAAATCCATTATTCCACTGACTATCTATTGAATACTGGCAAGCAGCATAAGAAGTAGTGGAAAGAGTGGATACAGCCAGGGAAAACCCTGCCGCATAGAGGGAGCGTGTTAGCACTCCCGCCAGGCGAGGGTTGATCGCAGAGGCTTTAAAGCTACTCATAGTGTCTTCCTCGGAGGTAAATACCGGCTTTCACCGGCAACAGTCATCAACAATTGTTATTGTTAAAACGGGTTAAACAGTCGGAACGGGTAAAGCAAAAACCTGAACTCGGTCATAGAGGCAGGGGTCCAGTACTGCCATTATGACCGAAACCCGATACACAACGGTATCGGGCTTACGGATTAGTCAAACTTGCGCGATGCATTCAACCGAATTTGCTCGGTCAGCATGGGTGGTTCGGGTTCAGCTCTGCGCATAGCACGCAGCACTTCACCGGCAACGATAAAGGCGCCGACCAGCAGGCCGGAGTAGATAAACATCACAAAGCTGTAATCCACGGTGTAGTTCCAGGGGCGGGCGATACCGAGGTAGCAGGCAAACAGCCAGGATACAGAAGAGAGCGCGCCAGTCAGTGTCACCAGAACCTGTTCAAAGGTCGGCAAACCGAGCAGGCCACGGCGAGATGTCACCCGTGGGAAGCTGAAGTAGTGCAGTGCAACCCCGTTGAGTGTCAGCACGGACACCACGGTGAACTTGGCCCACAGTTTCTCATTCATCAGGTATTGCTGGGGGTTTTCCAAATAGCCGAGCAGTACCAGCGCCAGTCCGGAAATCCATAGCACGACCAGTGCAATAAACATGATTTCTGCCGATTTGGTGAGATCTTTAATCGCTCCCGCCGACAGCGGGCTGCCTTTGGATTTGGCCAGCGCCAGGTCTTGAATCAGCAATATGCCAATAGCCACACAAGCAGCCAGTAGATGGGAATAAACAATCAAGGTCTTCATGGTTTTCTGCGCCTTTGTT
>CAIOHY010000220.1 GCA_903858205.1 uncultured Cellvibrio sp. | reverse complement strand
ATCACCGTGCGTGCGTTGTAGTGAACAAACTTGGAACGCTTATCAAAAAACGCGCTGTCATATTCATCGGCTTCCACCACAAAAAACGGCGTGCCTCCCAAGCGCGCGGAGGTAGGGAAATTTTTGGTTACGCCGCCGATTAAATAGCCCGGCTCCATTCCCGCGTATTCCAAAATCCACGCCAGCATGGAAGAGGTTGTGGTTTTACCGTGGGTGCCCGCGACCGCCAATACCCACTTGCCTTGCAACACATGGTCGCGCAGCCACTGCGGGCCGGAGGTGTAGGCGATGCCTTTATCGAGCACATATTCCACACTCGGATTGCCCCGGCTCATGGCGTTGCCGATGATCACCAGATCTGGCGGCGTTTGCATGCGTGGTGGCTGTAAATAAATTGGGTCAAAGCCTTGAATCAGTTCGATGCCCGCCTGTTCAAGTTGTGTGCTCATGGGCGGGTAAACATTGGCATCGCTGCCGGTGACGCGGTGGCCGAGGTCTTTGGCAAGTTGCGCGAGGCTACCCATAAAGGTGCCGCAGATGCCGAGAATGTGGATATGCATAGTGCTCACTACCATTGCTAGAAATGGTAGTGAGCTTAACATGATGCAGGGAGAGGTTACATATTGGGCTGAATTGGGCGCAAAGGTTTAGACGGTGGCAGCCGCTTCTGCTTTGATCGCTTTTTCTGGCAAATAGCGCGCGCGTTTTGCGGCCTTCATAAAGGTGAGATCGCCCATAAATAGACCATCGACACAATTACCGAATTCCGAGTCCACACTGAACGCGAGCAAATGGTAGCCGCCTTCTTCGTATAGGCTTGCGTACTGTTTGAATAGCACCGGAATTTTGCAATCGTGTTTTTTAAATTCTTCTTGCAATAAATCAAAGCCCTGTTCGTTATCGAGTTTGGCAAAACGTTGCTGCAAATCGATCAACACATCCTCATCAATTTCATGCGGGTGATTGCCTTCTGCAAGGCTCTCATCATTCGCATTTTTCACTGAGTAGTAACGCTCATAATAAAATACTAATAAATCGCGCAATGCTTTCGGGTAGTGCGCGCTCATACTCACCGGGCCAAATACGTAGCGCACTTGCGGGTGATGAGATAAGTAGGCACCCAAACCCTGCCATAAATAATCCAGACTGGCTTTGCCCCAATAATCCGGGTGCACAAAGCTGCGGCCTAATTCCAAACCTTGTTCTAAATAGGGCGTGAGCGAGGAGTGGAAATCAAACAACTCGGCGGTGTAGAGCGAGTTCGCGCCTTTTTTCTTCATCAATTTGTGTGCTTCACCCAAGCGATAGGCGCCCGCTATGCAGAGTTTTTCTTCATCCCACAATACTAAATGGCGATAGTAGTGATCGTATTTGTCCAGATCGCGGCGGCTGCCAGTGCCTTCACCAACCAGGCGGAAGGTCTGCTCGCGCAAGCGGCCAATTTCGCGCAGCACTACAGGGTGTTGATTGTAGTCGCACAAAAAGATTTTGTGATTGTCGCGGGTGTTGCCAATCAGCTGTGCGGTTTTAAATTCATTTTTTAACGCGGAGCGATCTTCAGGGTGGGCGATAGTTTTTTCGGTGACAAAAACCGGCGCACTATTTTTTTTGGATGCGTTGCCCTTGCCAATTTTGTACACATGTTTTTTCAGGCGTTTGATCAGTGCTTTATCGGCCAACTGATCCGATTCCAGCGCATGGTGTGGAATCATCTCGCCCACGCGGAATTTAATTTCTGCGGAGCGCTTGTTAAACATTTCGTGGGCGAGCAGGGCAGTCGCCAGGGGTTTGAAAATCATTGACGCGCTGTAAAACAGCATAGAGTTTTTAGCGGAGACAAAAATCGGCAAGAGCGGCGCATTGGTTTTGCGCGCAAAGTGCAAAAATCCTGCTTGCCATTTTCCATCTTTAATCCCGGTAGGGCTTGCGCGGGATACTTCGCCCGCTGGAAAAATAATAATCGCCTCATCGTTGTTCAGCGCTTGCAGGATATTTTTGTAGCTCTGCTTGTAAGCCGCGCGGGTCATATTGTCGAGCGGCAGCAATAAATCGTGCAGGGGTTCAAAGGCCATCAACATATCATTGGCGATAATTTTTACATCTTTGCGCACTTCGCTTACCAGGCGCAGCAGTGCCAAACCATCGAGTGAGCCAATGGGGTGATTGGCGATAATAATCACGCGCCCCTGCGAGGGAATATTGTTGCGCTCGCGCTGGGAGATGCTGTAGCTGAAATTAAAATATTCAAAAATCCGGTCGATAAAATCAATCCCACGGTTGCCTTCATGCTCGCGCAAAAATGCGTTGATTTCCTTTTCATGCGTGAGTTTGCGCAAGAGGCTCAGCGTGGATTTGCGCACAATCGGCGCTTGCTGGGTAAAGCCGGGGAATTTATTGGTAATGGATTGTTCGATGTTGAGCATGGTAGTCACAACCTTGCGATGGGCGATACTGCAAGGCTATGACTAATCGGTGACGGTTATGTGATGGAATTGTTGCAGGTGTGTGACAGTAGAAATCTAAAATCTTGCAGATGGATTGCGGTGTTCTATCCGGGACCGTCTGAGACATGGATGTCGAAGATGAGCCCCCATGGATGGGTTTACGGCGTGTCCCGGATGGAATGCCGCAATCCAGATCACACACGACTACGCAGTAGTCGCACCAACAAGTTGCTCTTCCTGCTTCGCCAGCAGCGCCGCATAGGGCGCTTTCAAACCGATAAGCTTGCCGCTGTCACTCACAATTTCCAGATGCTCCTGCAAATCGCCGTCGATCAAACGCTGGCTAATTAAGATTTCACCTTTGTCCGGTTTTAAGTGGTTGTTGTGTTGCACCACAAAATCTTTCAGCAGCGATTTATTCGAACTCACCGGCGCCGATAATTCATGTACAGCTGCAGCCAAATGCAAGCGCGGGCTAGGGCTTTTGGCAGTGAGACTATTAAGCAATTGCGCTGCACAAACGGCGCGGAAACTACACTCATAAAATGCTTCGCCGGTGAAATCGATAATGAGAGTCTCACCCGATAACATTTGGCGTTGGCCGCTGTATAAATTCAGCACGCCCTGCAATTGTTTTTCAAAGCGGCGCAGTACATTCGCAAAACTTTCGCTGTTTAATTGCTGATAAAGCTTACCCATATTCACGATATCCAAACTCAAACGCACGGATACTTCCTTCGGTAATTCCGGCTCCGGTTCCGGCACATCGTTGATCGTGGGCATTTTTTCTACCACAGCAGTGACTATCTCACTCGCGGTGGGCAATTTATCTTTTAACTGCGACCACCACTGGCGCTGTATCGACCACCAGATCACCAGCAGGGTGAAAAAAACTGCCGCCATCCACAGCATAAAAAAGCGATAGTCGCGCTCGGTGTGAACCGGCACATCAAGCGTCACCTCCAAATAGCCCGCAACATTGTTGTGTAATGCGATGGGCGCTGAAAAATTGTAGCGACGCCCTTTGATTTGCTGGTTGGGTTTAAAACCGCTTTGTACCAGTAATTGATTTTCCACAGTGTGAATGGTCGCGCCGATCACATTGGGATACTGGCCAACTTCAAGGAGGATCGCCTGCAGGCTCACCAAGTCTTGCTGCAGGGTAGCGTTCACCGCTTGCCGCGCTGCGCTATTGGCCAGCACCTGGCCATAGTGGCTGATCTGTTCGCGCTGGTTCTGTTCGCTGTTGTGAATATAGGCCCATGCACCAAAAGCACCGAGTGCGATCAGAAGCAGGCTGCAAAGGCTGAGTTGTGGATAGGTGCGGTAGGTTTTGATCAATGCCATGTTGTTGTTAAGTCCGTGCTTGTCGTGTTGCGTTCATGGTTCAACTCCAGTTCCTGCCGGGGTTGGTGGTCAGACATCCATTTGCTTGTGGAGCGAAAAAAATGTCGTGTGGATTTGCATTCTAGCCTAAGTTAAAGGGGGGCGCTAAGTCTGTGTAGTGGTACACAAGCTACTGTGAGCCGCTCTGAATTCCGTTAGAATGCGCCCTTTGCGCAAACGCCCGGTTTTAGATTATAGCTACTGGCCAAAAAGCGCGTCTGGCTCCCCTGATAGAGAGGCACTGTGAACGAACTTTTATTGATTAACGCATCGGGCCCGGATCAGCCCGGCATTACCCGTGCGATTACCACTGTACTTGCCCGTTGTGGCGCGCGCGTGTTGGATATAGGCCAAGCCGTTATCCACGACACTCTTGCACTGGGTATTTTAGTTGAGTTGCGTATTGCTGCTGATGAGCGCGCGCAACTGCTCGACCAGATCCAACAAGCCACCCAGCCACTTGGCATTCAGGTGCGCTTCCAAACCATCACCGCTGAAAGCTATGAGCATTGGACTGAGCAACAGGGCAAAACCCGTCACATAGTTACCTTGCTTGCACGTCAAATCGATGCGGCGATGATTGCCGAATTAACCGCAGTGACGTCTAAACATGGTTTGAATATCGACAGCATTAGTCGTTTATCCGGCCGCGTTTCACTCGCGGATCTGGATGCGGGTGATGAACATCGCGGCAATGCGTGCGTGGAATTTTCAGTGCGCGGAATGCCCGCCGATTTAGTTGCCCTGCGCGCGGATTTTATGGAGCTGTCCGCGCGTTTGAATATCGATGTCGCCTTCCAGCGCGATACCGTGTATCGCCGCAATCGCCGCTTGGTGTGTTTTGATATGGATTCAACGCTAATTGATGCAGAAGTCATTGACGAACTAGCCAAGGCCGCAGGCGTGGGTGAACAAGTGGCCGAGATTACGGAAGCGGCGATGCGCGGCGAATTGGATTTCAAACAAAGTTTTGCGCGCCGTATGGCACTGCTGAAAGGTTTGGATGAAGTCGTGCTTGCGGATATTGCTGCACAATTGCGCTTGAATGAAGGCGCTGAAAAATTAATTTCGTCACTCAAAAAACTCGGCTACAAAACGGCGATTTTATCGGGCGGATTTAATTACTTCGGTCGCTACCTGCAAACCAAACTCGGTATCGATTATGTCTATGCCAACGAATTGGATATTGTCGATGGCAAAGTCACCGGTGAAGTAAAAGGCATTGTTGTTGACGGTCAACGCAAGGCGGAATTACTGGCGATGCTCGCAAAACAGGAAGGTATCGCGTTGGAACAAGTGATCGCTGTAGGCGATGGCGCTAACGATTTGCCGATGTTGAGTGTCGCCGGCCTCGGCGTCGCCTTCCGCGCAAAACCTTTAGTGAAAGCATCTGCAGAGCATGCAATTTCTAATTTGGGATTGGATGCAATTTTGTATTTGTTGGGCTTTAGGGAGAGGGATAAGTTGCTGTAATTTTTTAAACCTGACTACGTTTTTTTTTGATAGGGGCGAGGTCGCCCCGACATATATCGAGTATTTCCCTCCAGTAACTCCGCGCAACTTTTCTTGCTTTGCCGTTAATGTCCGGTTAAGTCGCGATTTGTACTATGCGGTTTCGTTTCTCGCAAACAGGAATTTTGTAAAATGAAAAAAGCGATTGTTTTCCTTGCATTGAGTTTCACATCACTTACATCCTGCACGTCGGCCTATGTAGCAACTACTCAACGTGAGTCATCGGGTCTTGTTGGTTGCCATCCAGAAGAAATTAATATTGAGAGCACTAGTTTTGGGGGGCATACATGGGCTGCCACCTGTAAAAATACAAAATTCTATTGCGGTAAAAACAAGGATGTAGTGAGTTGCACTGAGGCAAAATAAAATGTAGTTGGGGCGGGGTTGATAATCCGGTCGACGAATTCAAATACAATCCAACTGGCAAAAAATCACCGAGACGTACTTGCAGGGGTTGGGCTTTAAGTTGTTGTTTGTCTAACTATATCCCTGCGGTTAGGCATTGCGTTTTCAAAGGGTTCGGACTTAGCGATAAAACTAGGTTAAGCTTGCCACAACATAACCCGATTAGCCCATGCCTTGGCGGGTGCAGCTCGCGCCCGTAACTACAAATGGTTACACACAAAACTCCCGCGTTTCCCAATCGCCGCGCAACTGATCAACATACCTTGATCGAGATGCAGTTGGCGGTGTTGGCCTATCAGAATATTCCCGCCATGCTGGCCGTTAATGTCGCAGCTACGCTCGGCGCTGCTCTGCTATTGCATTCGGATGGTGTGAGTTACATCCCGGTTTGGCTTGGATTAATGTTTGCAGTGAGCGGGCTGCGCTTATTGTGCTGGTTTTTGTTTAGACGCTCTTGCGCGAATGTAAATCGCGGCCAGGCGAGCGTCGGTATGTGGGTACTGCTTTATACCCTGGGGCTTCACGCGGCAGCGTTGATATGGGTGGCGCTGGTGTTTGTCACTTTTCAGCTGGCAACGTCTGAGGCGAAATTTACCGTCATTGTCATTATCTCCGCGCTCGCTGGTGGCGCTACGGGAATCACTGCGCCTCTGAAATATGCGGGGCGAATTTACATTACGATTTTATTGTTATTTACCTCGGTCATTATTTATTGGGTGGCGAGCGAGCATTGGGTATTTTCGGTGCTGGGTTTGGTTTTTTGGGTGGCGATGATCATCAGCCATCGCAACAATCATCGTGTGCTGTTGAAGAGCCTTCGGCTGCAACTGGAAAACAAACAGCTTATCGATAATTTGCAAACCTTAAACCTGGGGCTGGAGCAGCGAGTTCAGCAGCGGACTGAGGCGCTCAAACGTATAGCGCATCACGATGCATTAACCGGTCTGCCGAATCGGCTCGGGCTTCTTGATTGGATGGAGAAAACACTGCGCGCCGATAACCCTCAAGAAGCCGCAGTGTTATTTCTCGATCTCGATCGCTTCAAACAAATTAACGATGCGCTGGGCCATGAAGTTGGCGACCAGGTGTTGCGCATGATTGCGTTTCGATTTAGTGAAGTATGTCCGCAGGATGCCATTCTTGCGCGTTGGGGCGGCGATGAGTTTTTATTAATAACTGCCCAATCTGATGATTGTCGCGCGCGTGCGGAAGCGCTTGCGCTCCAGTTAATTGAGACTGCAACTGCCCCACTGAGTATTCGCGATGAATCGCTCGGTGTAGGTTTGAGTGTGGGAATGGCCTATTTTCCGACAGATGCTATTCACTTTCAGGATGTGATTCACGCAGCCGATTTAACCGTGGCAGAAGTGAAACGCGGTGGGCGCGGGCATAGCCTGATTTATAACGATATCTATGCGGAGACGCAAAAACGCCGTTTTGATCTTGGCCGCGCCTTATCGGAAGCAATCAAACAAAATGCATTAACACTTGCCTACCAACCTATCGTTAATGTTGTGACGGGTGAAGTCGAAACCTTGGAAGTGTTGTCGCGTTGGCATCATGCAACATTGGGTGTGATTAATCCTTCCGAGTTTATTTATTTGGCGGAAGAAACAGATCGCATTATTGCCTTGGGTGATTGGGTGTTGCACCAGTCTTGCATTAAAGCGCGTGAATGGCGCGTTGATGGTTCCGGTATCAAACTGGCGATTAATGTCTCGATTAAACAATTGCTAGCGCAACATTTCGCTGAGCGAGTCAGTAGCATTTTACACGACACAGGTTTTCCACCAGCGGCGCTGATTTTGGAAGTGACGGAAAGTCTATTCGGTGAAGCGCACCTGGATGCCACTTTAAAAACAGTAAAAGATTTACGTGCATTGGGTGTTGAAGTCTATATCGATGATTTTGGTTCGGGTTATTCCTCGCTTTCACGTCTGCATGAATTTCCGGTCACGGGAATTAAAATTGATCGCTCGTTTACCGCACAACTGGATAAGCAGGGCGTAGTTATTATTGAGAGTGCGATGTTAATTGCGCAGCGCATGAATTTAAACGTGATAGTTGAAGGCGTTGAATCAGAGGAGCAGTTAATCAAATTGTATCGATTGGGAATTACCTCTATGCAGGGATATTATTTGGGGCTCCCTTCCGAGCTACCGGCTACGCAGAGGTTTGATCCTGATTGGCGGAGCCGATTGCAACTATCTCAAAATTAACAACTACGCAAAATTAAAAACTACTCAAAATTTTCTGATTGCTTGAGCTGTGTTTGGTCAGTCAGGCACGGGGTTTCGTCGCGGCGCATAGAGCGCAGCACTTCACCGGCCACAATAAATGCACAGGTCAAAATGCCCAGGTAGATAAACATCACATAGCTGTAATCCACGGTGTAATTCCATGGGCGAGCGATGCCGAGATAGCAGGAAAACAACCAGGATACCGAAGAGACTGCGCCGGTTAATACCACCAGAATTTGTTCAACACCCGGTGCTGACAAAAATCCGCGTGCGCAGGTGACGCGCGGAAAACTGAAATAGTGGAGCGCAATTCCGTTGAGTGTTAACACCGATACCACGGTAAATTTCGCCCAGAGTTTTTCATTCATTAAATATTGCGTCGGGTTTTCCAAATAACCCAGCAGCACTAATGCCAGCCCACTAATCCACAGTGCCACCAAGGCTGCAAACATGATGTCGGCTGATTTGGTCAGGTCTTTGATCGCCGCTGCTGAAAGTGCTTTTCCGCGCGATTTAGCCAAGGCTAAATCCTGCATCAACAAAATGCCGATGGCGACGCAGGCGGCCAGTAAATGAGCGTAGACGACTAATGTTTTCATAATAGGAATCGCTTTGAATTTGATGGCTGATTATTTTTTGTTTTTTTGTTCTGCTTGATGTGGCAGAAGTTGGCGGAAAAAACCCGGTTTGCACCGGGTTTTTTTACGCGGTTAACACCGGTTACGCGAACAAACCTGCAATAGTGGTTGATTGCCAGTTTCTAAACGCGGCGCCGTTGGGCCCCTGATCTGCACGCAGCTTGAGGCCTACGGTTTGGAACAGGGATGTTTGGGTAAGGCCGCCCACATCCAACACGCCGCCGCGCACACCACCACCGGCTACCAGGAACGGGGTGTTTTGGCCGCTGTGCGCATCCACGTTACCCATGTCAGACACCTGAGTGACGATGGTGGAGCTGAGCAACCCTTTGGCTTCCAACTTGTCGAGCAATTGTTTGGTGAGCGACATGTAGTAGGCAACATCTTCATCATAGAAACCCGCGTAGTTGGGGTTGCCCTGATTGTGATGCGAGTCGTGCGATGCACGCGGTTTGGCCACGGCATCGAGGAAGTGCAAGTGCTCATCCGTACCAAAGGCGATGGATACCGAAGCCGACAGGTTGCAACTCAGCGCCAGCACGGCGATATCGCTCATCAACTTGGAGGTCGCATCGAATCCGGTCACCGCCGTGTTTGGCGGTCTGCTGCAAGAACCGCTCGGTGGATTGCTGCTGGTAATCGCCTCTTCAATTTCGCGAATCGCCGTGAAGTGGCTGTCCAGCTTGGCCTTTTCGTGCTGACCCAATTTGTTTTTCAGGTCGTTCACGGCGGCGTAATGCGCATCCACCAGTGATTTACGCGGTGGAGTGCTGCCACCACCGCCACCACTACCGCCTGCGAATAAAATATCCAACGCGGTTTGCGGGCTGGTGATCGCCGGAATCTGCGCATTGCCTTCCCGTGAAAGTTCGGTCACTGGGGTGGTGCCCAGATTCAGGCATTTCACTGGAAAGTTGGCGCCAATGGTTTTGCCGAGGTTCACATCAAAACTTTGTTTGCCCCAGGGGTTTGGGTCATTGAAGCGAGTGAACATCACGCCGTGACCACCTTGCATCATGGTGGCGTTTTTCAGCAGGGCGATCCGGCCAGCGTTGTAATGTGCTTGCAGCGGCTGGGTTTGGATTGGCAGGGTGCTGCCAGTAGGAAAAAACTTGGTGGGGGTACAGCCGCCCGGCATAAATACCGACACCGACTTGGTTGGGCCAGTCTGTGCTTCTGCCGCACGGGCGAGCATTACGCCACCAATCATAGCGGAGGCTTGCAGCGCGCCAGCGGAAATGCCCGCGCGCTTTACGATGCGCAGAAAATCTCTGCGCTCTTTATCGAAGCAGTCTTTATAGCTCATTTTTTTACTCCAATTTATTTACAGGGCAGGGGGAGTGGGTGGTAGGGCGCATTAGCGCGCCCACTCCTGCCGATAGATCACTGAATTCAATGCGGGAAGTTCTTCCAGCATCGCGCGTGGACCACGGGTGCTTAGCACGCTGGTCAGGTTGTTAATTTCACAGCGATAACCGGTTTTTTCTGCCGCAGGAATCTCGACACTGCCCACCAAACGGCTGGGGTCTTTGTCGATCAGGAACAGGGAGTTAATCCCGCTGCTGTAGCTCACAAACTGGGTCGCCAGACAGGTTTGCGCCTGCTGTGAAACCAGCGGATGTTCAGCAATGGTTCGCGCGAGATCCTTGGCGCCGCTGAAGTTGATAGCGGGCGAGTGAATCACGCGATCCGGGTCGTTCAGGAACTGCAGCTGTTGATAGGGCGAGAAGAAAGTCGCACTGGTCACAACCGGGTTGCCCTTCAGATCCACACTGCGGATACGGCCAGCCGCATCAAAGTTTTCCATGCCGCCGCCGAGCGGGTTAATGATTTCCGCGTGGCAGTTAGAGCAGGTAGTCCCGGCGGTGATGCGGTCCGCAATCATGCGCTGGGTAGTTTTGGGATCGTTGAAGAAGGCTGCATCGCGTTTTGCCAATGCTTCGCGGTCAAGCGATACACCCGCCGGTGGTTCAGGAATGTCCTGACACAAAAGCTTGCGGCGCACCGCTACTGCACGGGTGATCAGGTTGGCATCCGCCGGTGTTGCGTAGCGCGACATAAACGCACCAGAGGCCAGAATACCGCCGCGGTCACTGGTGTTAGCGCGTACAAATCCATCCGCATCCTGAGTACCGGTAAAGGCTAAGCCGTAATGAGTCGCCAAGCGTTGGTTGATGTTGGTGTAGGTTGGGTTGTAGATGGTCGCGAAGGTCGCGGTGCTATCCAGCATTGCGGTGGAGAAGTTTTTACCCAGCTCCAATTCCATATCCTTCGCCAACTGTGCAAAGTTGGCGATGCCATCTTTGGATTGAGTCGGTAAGGATTCAGTCGCCAACCAGCGGTTCACAAAATCACTCAACAGGAGTTTGGTATTGGCCGCATTGAGCAGTGTTGCCGCTTGCTGGCGAATACCCGCTACTGTGTTCAGATTTCCATTCGCAGCTGCCGTTAACAGTGCCGCACTCGGAGTGCTGCCGGTCAGGGTGTAGCTGAGATAGGTCGCCATTTCGTAGCCATCGAGCTTGTACACATTGCCACTGGAAAGCGTGCCCACTTCCGAGCGATACAGGAACTGTGGTGAAGACAACATCACCGCCAGCGCCAGTTCCATGCCTTCCGCTTGTGTGCGTGAACCCGTAGTGCCGCGCGCAAGGCCGGTGTAGGTGGTGACTTCGGTAGGCGTTAATGGGCGACGGAAAATTTTCGGCGCCAGATCGCTGACCAGTTTGTCGGCACAGGTGGTGTTGGCAGTGCTTGGAGTACAGGCCAATACCGCGTTCCAGCGAGTGGCGACGTTAGCCGCAATACGCTCAGCGTTGGACAGGTAGCTGGAGTAGCGGCTCTTATCGATCTGCACGGTGTTGTTGTTAACAAACGCGCCTGAGATGAAGTCATCCGGCAAGCTCGCCAAGAGGTCGGGCTGGTAATTGACCAGATCGCGTACTGAGCGTTGGTATTCCGCTTTGGTCAACAAACGCAGGGTGCGTTGGCCATAACTCGGCGCAGTGGATGGGCAGGAGAACGCGGTGGCAGGCTTATCGGGCACGCCGTCGCTTGGGCGGCGCCAGCTGAACAGATAGGCTTCAAGGTCAGCCGCGCATTGACCGGTGCAGGAACCTTCGTTACCCAAGGGCATCCAGATGGCGATAAAGTCGCGCAGTGCCAACTCCCGGTTGTCGTTGGTGTGACGATAGAAGGCGCGGTTGGGGTTCAATGGATTGAGTACCACAGTACCGTTGGCATTCTTCTCGCCATCAACACCATGGCAGGCTACGCAACCACGTTCGGTCCAGAGTGTGGCACCGCGAGCAGCGTTGCCCACCAGAGGGCCTGCACTGCTGGAACTGCCAGAACTCACCGAAGTTGCACTGGTGCTTGATGAACTTACCGAGGTCGCCGAGGTGCTTGACGCGCTACTGGCCGATGAGCCGAGTCCTGCGTAAACCAGAGTGACGGGCGCTGTTGCCGCCGCCGGGATGCTGTCGCTGTAGCTGATCACTTTGTAGTCATAGCTGCCGGTAGCGGTCAGATTATCGTTGTAACTGACAGTGTTGGCCGCGTTGTTACTGGCGGTCGCCCAGCGGCCATCTGCACCTTTGCGGCGAACCAAAAAGCCGGTCTCGTTGGCACTGACATCCGCCCAGTTAAGGTTGGCTGCACCGGTAGCATTACTCACGGTACCACTCAATCCCGTAGCAGCGTTTGGTGCTGCTGCCAAGCTGATCGCTGGCACATTGGTCGGGTTGTCACGGCTCAGTAACAGCTTGAAGTACACCGGTACTTTTTCGCCAACGGTTGATAGGCCAGCCACCGCGCGCAGGGCTTCTACACCGGCATTCAGATCGAAATCAGTAGAGTTGATCACCACCGGTTTGCGGGGCGAGAAGCTCACGCTGTTGTTGGCATGTTTCACTACCAACACATCGAACACCACTGACTTGACGATACCGTGCAACACCAGGTTGCCGGTCACGCTTTGCACGCGGGTGCTACCAGCGGCCAAGGCGTCAATCGCGGTCAAATCGAGTTGGGTGGTGAAGTGCATGCTGGGCAGATAACCCGATTCAAACAACAGGCTCTGCATGCGAGTGTTGCGGATATCCACACCGGTACTGATGCTGGCCAGCGGAATCGTCAGAGTTGCCTGACCATTGGCAGCGACAGTGCCTTGCAGTTGGGTAAAGGTGAAATTCTCAGGTGTTTCGACACCGGCCGTGCTTTTCTTCACGGTGGTGAAGTGGAAGGTCGAGTTGGCGCTATCCAATAACCAGCGTGCACCTGGCGTGGCAGCGCTACTGCTGCTAGATGAGACGCTGCTGGAGGAAATGCTGCTCGACACAAGGCTGCTGCTGGACTGGCTGCTCGGTGCACTGCTACTGGCTGCAGCGCCACAAGCGACGCCATTCAGGGTAAATGCATTCGGCACAGCACTGCCGGGGTTAGTGGCGATAAGGCCGAAGGTGACAGAGCCATTGGTAGCCAGATTGCCGTTGTAACCAACGTTTTTCACCAGCACATTTTTCCCGCTCTGGGTATAGGTCCCTTCCCACAGGCTGGAAATGGTTTCATTGCCGGCGTAACTCCAGCCCAGTTCCCAACTGGTTTTGGCCGCGCCGGTATTGGTGAGCGTCACCTTGTATTGGGCGCCAGCGCCCCAGTTATTCTCAGTTTGGAAATTCACACTACAGGCGCCTTGCGCCAGCGCAGTGCCCGAGGCCAAGAGCCCAAAGGCAAGCCCGGTAGACAGCATCGACAGTTGCAATAATTTTTTCATAATAGTTTCTCTCTATGCTTCATCCAATTAACGGGCGTCAAAGACGAGCGCAAAGTCCACCGGAACGGCGACACTAATCGAGGCAATTCCCACTGCCGCGCGGAGGGCTTCCACACCATTGGTGAGCGAGTAATCGCCAGCTTTTACCAGCACTGGCGCGAGGCTTTGCACCAGAATGCGTGAGGCAGACAGCTTCTGTACCGAGACCTTGGTGGTAATCACACCGGTCACGCCGTGCAGGTTTAGGCTGGCGGAGATATCCGTTGTTGTGAGCTTGCCGACCGCGAGGTTGCTGATCAGATTGGCCGGTACGGCGAGGGTCACTGTGGCGGTTGGATACGTCGCTGTCTCGAACAACAGGTCGCGCATCCGCTGATCGCGCAATGCAACCCCCGTGTTCACCGTGTTCAGATCGATAGTCAGGGTCGCTACGCCGGCACCGTTGATATCGCCACTGATGGCCGTGAAGTTATGCACTTCCAGGTTGTGGGTGTTTTTGGTGGTGGCGAAGTTAAGGAAAGAATCCGTTGTGTTCAGCGACCAAGCTGGCGCCGCTAGCGATGACGATGAAGAAGACACTGAGCTAGGTGCCGAGCTGCTGCTCGGTGCAATTGAACTGGAACTGCTGGAGCGCGATGAGCTGCTCGCCGAGGTGACAGCAGAGCTGGCAGAGGATGCGGTTGTGCCGCACATATTGCCGGTCAGCGCGGGAACTTCTGCTGCCGCCGCGCCTTTGGTGCCCTGGAAGCCGAAAGTAAGGCTTTGACCCGGCTGGATACTACCGTTCCAACTGGCGTTTTTAACCGTGTAAGGGTTGGTGCCACTGAAGATCGCGTCGTAACCGCTGGTGATGCGGTTGTCGCCCGCGTATTGCCAGCTGAGATTCCAGCCGCTAACCGCAGTGGAGCCCTCATTGGTGACTTTGACTGAAGCGGTAAATCCCGTGCTCCATTGGCCGGTTACATGATATTGGCAGGCAGCCTGAGCCTGGATCGACACAGTGGACAAAGCGATAGAGAGCCCAAGCGCACAGAGGGAGCGGGTTAGCGCACCTGCTGGGCGAGGTATCTTCGCTGAGGCGTTAAAGCTACTCATAGTTCTTCCTCAAAGATGAACGCCGATGAAATCGGCAGCTCTCTCAACGGTGGGTTGCTCAACACAGGAACTGGCGATTCCCGTAGAAGCCTGTAGCCAAGCGTTATTCTTAATTAAGTCTTGGCGTAAAAACCCATGTTTAGAAAGCGTGTTATTGGAGGGATTCGAATGCATGAGGCAGGCGCATGCGCTACCGGAATAGGCATAACGAGCACTGCATAAGAATCTGGTTTGGCGAGTTCTTGAAAATAGATTTAACGGCCATCTCAGCGTGGCTTTGTTGTTTTTTATCTTGTATTTATAGGATAAATCTACTTCGTTAGAGGTGGAGCGTGGTTGAGTAACATCTTGTTTTATAAGTGATGTTTACACGGAGGTTATTCGTTTCAACAAAAAAAAGTAATCGCGAAAAATGGTCAAAAAAGTGTTTTGTGACGCATGCACGGTTTTAGTGGCGCGCCGTCGTAAAGTCGAACTTGGGCGGAGTGGTGCGTAAATTTTCGAACGAGGTGAGGGAGATTTTCGTACCTGGTACGGCCGGTTTCCGTACCTGGCCGCGGTAGAAATTGCATACAAACTGGCGATATTTTTTGCTGGATTGCGTTTCTTTTGACGCTGACGGGATTAGCTTTCCATGTTGAAATCGTAGGTCATGCCCTGGTTGGGTTCTTGTAAGTAATGCCCCTGAATGTAATGAGCACCGGCTTGCCAGAGCGTGGAGAGCACGCTCGCATTTTCCACGAAGGGCACCAGAGTAATCTTGTTTTCGCCATTGAGTTTCTCGATCAGCTGGATCAGCGTCTCGGGGCTCTCATTGTTGTTTTGGATGTCGGTGGTGAACGAGCCATCGATTTTGATCATCTGCACAGGCACATGAGCGAGTGTGTTGAAGGGGTTTAATGAACAGCCAAAGTTACTGATCGCAAAGCTGGTTTTCAGTTTGATCAAACCCTCTGCAAAGGTTTTTGCTGCATTCAGGTGATTGGTGACATCAATTTCCAGTGCCTGAAATATGATCGAGTCTGCGCTGAGCGTCGCGGCCTTGAACGCGACCGCAAGCCAGGGAATAAGCGATTCATCACACAGCGACTGGCGCCCGATATTGACGATCAACTTGGTTTTGTTGCCCTTGGCGCGATGCTGCGAGAGCATTTTGATGGATTCCAAAATCACCCAGCGGTCAATTTTGGCGCCAGCGCTCATATTGGCGGCGGCTTCCAGAAAATGATTGGGCGATATTTCGTGGCCTTTTTCATCCACCATGCGCAAATAGACTTCGTAGTATTCCTCGTCAGAACCGCGCAGGCTGATAATCGGCTGGAACAGTAGCCGGAAGCGGTCATTGGCCAAGGCGTGTTGGATGGTCGCAGTGACGTCGATTTTTATCTCGCCTTTCGGTGTGTCAGGCTCAAACAGCAGGGCACTATTGCCGTCTTTGGTCTGCACTTTGTCCATGGCGCTGCGGGCTTGCTCAATGACGGTGTCAGTGCTGGTGGTTGTTTCGTTGATCAGCGATATGCCAATACTGCAGGTAATTTGCAGGGTTTTGTGGTCGATATCGACAATATGGCCTTCGATGTCTTTGCAAAGTTGCAGAGCCCGATTCACCGCCGCATCCGCTTTCACATTGGGCGAGATGATCGCGAAGGTGGAGTCGCTGAGGCGCGCAATAGTGTCGCTGGTATTGGCTTTGGCGCGCAGCAGTGTCGCAATATCGATAAGTGCCAGATCGGCACCAGTAACACCAAAGGTGTTTTTAACTCGCTCGCTGAATTTATCCAATTCGATGTAAAAGAGGCAGTAATACTGTTTTTCATCGACGGTATCGATGATGTGATCGAGCTGGTTGAGCAAATATTGGCGGTTATAGACACCGGTGACCAGATCCTGCCACTTAATTTGCTTTAACTGGGTCTCCAGCTCGGCATTGTTGGTCTGCACCGCAAATGCCGCCGCGCGCGCCAGGAATTGGATACAAGGCTCCTCGTCGTAGGTGACGAGCGAGACTTCCAGATCGATTTGGGCTTCTTGGCCATCCTGGGTAATACCGGTGAAACCGAGGCTGCTGGATTCAGCGTCATCGCCCTTGAAGGTGAAGTCTTTCAGGAAGTTTTTCAGCCGCGCCTGATCTTTGTTGCTCACCATGTCCATAATCGGCATGGCTTCAATATCCTCCTTGTTCTCGTAACCGAACAGCTCGGCAAAGGATTCGTTGGCGTAGAGGTAGAGACCATCCTGAATAAAAGCGATGGCATCGCGGGAGCTGTCTAGCAGTTGCTGGCTGCGGCGCTCTGCCTCGCGGAAGCGACGGTCAGTATTGCGGCGTGCCTGACGCTGTTCGCGGTTAGCCAATTCTCGGTCAATCACCAGCAGCAGGTGTTGGTCGTCATCAAGATTCACCACATCGGCCGCGCCCATACGCAAACCTTCCGTCACGGCAAAGGGGTTCTCATCTTCATCAATTTCATACAGCAGTATGACGGGCACGTCTTTATTCAAGCGGCGGATTTGTTTGATCGCTGACTGCGGCGTAGGTGCGGTAGTGTCATTATTACCGATCAGCAAATCCCAACTTTGCTCTTGCAGAAGTTTGACGAGTGCTTCCTCGCTCTCGACGTGTTGCGCCCGGCAGGGGTGGCCAGAGGCATGCAGCATGCTAATCAGGCGTTCCGCTTCGGAGCGCTGGTTGTTCAGAATCAGGAGTCGGATAGTATCGGAATTGGTCATATATCTTTTATCTAGTCACGCGATGGTCAGGGCTTCGCTCGTTTTTGACTATAGCGCGTTTTTTGGCGCACGAGTTCGTTTGAGTGTTTGTTAGATCGAACCTTGGGGCTTTGTGCCATTTCAGCTAAAAAATGCCTACCGATAAGTCTAATAACTCTACCTTGCGTCGCCAATTGCTTGCCTTGGTTCCGGATGCTCGGGTCAGAAGGTTCCTTGTTGAGGCTATATTACTCAAATCACTGGGTTGCTCAACTTGTGATGCGATTTATGCGATCTGGTCGTGGCTTTTGTGGGCTGGTTCGCAATTGCCGCGGCAAGGGTCGGGCGATTTATTCCCACACTGAATCAAAATCATCCTTACTGGCTGTTTTGGCTTCCGGTTTGGCGGTGACCAGTTCGCGAAAGCCAAACTGGCTAAAGGCACCGGTGGCAAAAAAGCGTTTGGTGAGTTGGATGGACTTGTCGCCGCCCGCGCCCGGTTGTTGGCTATAGAGGCGCGCCTTGCCGTGCTCGTGGAACGAAATAGCATTGGTAATCAGACTGGGTGGTTGATTAACCGCCCGTAACTCGGGGATTTGCAATGCACGCAAGTATTCGGCAAAGCCGCCGGTCTTATGCACAGCGGCAAGGCCGACTGGGAGCGCGTGGGGTGCAATGATCTGAATGCCCAGCTGGGTCGCGCCTTTAATCTGATGCGCCCAACGCACCACACCAATGGACCACTTATTGCGCCCATACTCACGCAGACCAAGCAGTTCTCCTGCGCGGACTTGCATCGGAATCTCATCGCGCCATTCCAAGCCGTAACCCCCGGCGCTACGATCGATGAGCGGCACCTTATAAATCGGATGTTGCCCCTGATAATTCACCTTTTCCTGCGACTTGATGTTCTTTTCGATATTGAAGGTGGCCAGCGCGCGACCCTCAAATGCGGTACCGGCGATATCAAAAGCGTCGCCCCAAGGATCGTCTTCTTTCTTTGCTTTTTCGTCTTTGAGTTGAACACCGCGTTTCTGATAAATAGCACCTTTTTGTGGCGCACCTGCGACCGCACTGGTTTGGTTTAGAAAGACGTTAAACGGTTGTTCATCGGCAAGATAAAAGTGGATATTGGTGAGGCCGACGGTAACTTCTATCTCCGCATTCACATCCTGGCGTTCAAAGCTGCGCAGCGACAAGTGGCTCCAAGCCTGTACCAGGTGCGTGGTCAAGGCGATGGAAAGGTTGAGCTGGTTGCGCTGACTGACGGAACCATCAGCCTCTTCTGTGCCTATCCGCTGGTGTTCTTGCAGTTTGCTCACCAGTTGGCTAGTGCGAATTTCCAGCGGTGGCTCTACCCCTGGGTGACGAGCTGGTCGCCAGTGGGATTTGTAAAATGGCGGGCGATCGCTGTTAGTGAGTACAACAAACAGATTCTCCTTTCCGGCGGGGTCATAGGTATCCAGTTCGGCGATAGGTGCGAGCCGCTCTAGCAGGTTGTAGGTGTTTTCAATTTCATCCTGACGCAATTGATTGGGGCGCGCGGTGGACAGCAAGAGAATGCGCAAGTACACCTGATGGACTGTTTTCAGCCCTCGGTTGTTGGGCTGCGAATCCTCTACCGGCAGCTGCTCTAGCTGCAGCGCGCAAGCCAATTGGTAGAGCGCGTGCAGTTCTTCCCAAATCTGCCCGGCCACGGGTAAATAAAGTTGATAAGAGCGAAGTAGCAACAACCCCAAGGCGGTCATTGACCGTTGAATGCTGAGTGTTTGCAGGTTTTGCAGGTCTTTTGAATCCCGCCTGGCGCAGAGGTCCTTCACCACCGCGAGATAACCATTGAGGAAATGTTTTTGGATTGCCTGGGCGACCGTGGCTGTTTTAAGTGCAGCCTCCGGCAAAATCAGCGGTTGGTTCAAATACTTGAGCGCAAGGCCATTCAGTGTCTGGTGTACTGGCGTGCGCAAGAGTTCAAGCATCGCCAAGCGATTCTCGCTGGCGGTGCGCAAATGGCT
>CAIOHY010000219.1 GCA_903858205.1 uncultured Cellvibrio sp. | reverse complement strand
GCTGTACGCGCTCTGCCAATTGGCCTTACTGCTGTAGCGGCCATGATGGGCGGATTCTTTATTGTGGATGACCCGATTTTTGGCGGTTTGGCGGTATCACTCATCTTCGGTCTTTTAGTATCCACTGTGCTGACATTAGTGGTGATCCCAGTGGTTTACTACGCGTATCACTATCAAAAGAACTGACCCCCTCCCAACCTCCCCCTTAAAAAAGGGGAGGAGATTTGTTCCCTCCCCCTTTTAAGCGGGGCGCGTAGGCGTGAGGCTTAGGGTGGGGTTAAGGCTCGTCGCACTAAAACAAGTCTGTTAGAATCCCCGCCACAAAAATCCCCCAGAGAATCTGCCCATGCTTATCCAAGCCCCTATTTCCCTTGGCGAATTAATCGACAAAATCACTATTTTAGAAATCAAAGCCGTGAATATTGGCGATGAAGCCAAGCTGAAAAACGTTACGCACGAATTGACTATTCTCAACGATAAAGTCAACAGCCTGTTGGATACCGCGGGTCAAACCAAACTGGCGCCACTCAAACAAGCGCTCAAGGATATCAATCAGGAACTCTGGATTATTGAAGACGATATTCGCGATTGCGAACGCGATAAAGACTTCAGCGATAAATTTATCCAACTCGCACGCGCCGTTTATTTCACCAACGACAAACGCGCGGCCGTGAAAAAAGATATCAACCTCGCATTCGGTTCAGAGTTGATCGAAGAAAAGTCTTACAAAAACTATCAATAATCCGCGTTACACCTGACCCAATTGAAGAATTCGTCCATGCGCATACTGCTCATCAAAATGTCCTCCATGGGCGATATCTTCCACACCTTTCCTGCGATTAGCGATATCAAGCAACATTATCCTGATGCAGAAATTGATTGGGTGGTGGAAGGCAGCTTTAGCGAAATTGTGGATTGGCACCCCGGCGTGCATAAAGTCATTCCCATTCACTTGCGCCGCTGGGTTAAAGCACGCACTAAAATACACTGGCAAGAATTTAAAACCTGGCGCAGAACATTGCGCCAAACCACTTATGATTACATCATCGATGTACAAGGCCTGTTAAAAAGTGCGGTTGTTGCAAAATGCGCTAAAGGGCATGGCATTGATGGCTACGCAAAAAAATCGGCACGCGAACCTGTTACTCACTGGTTTTACAAACGCCCACACATTGTTGATAAAGATCAACACGCCGTAGAGCGCACTCGCCAACTCGTTGGCAAGGCGCTTGGTTACACCCCTGAAGCAAAATTGAATTTTGGTATCAATCAAAATTTTACCCATATCAAAAAAAATCCACGCAAACTTATTTTTATTATTGGCACCAGTTGGGTCACTAAACTCTGGGCCACTAGCGAATGGCAAGTGCTTACAAAAATCGCATTGGATGCAGGCTTTAACGTAGAAATTATTTGGGGCAGCAGCGAAGAACAAGCCATAGCCGACCAAATTATTAAGGCCTGCCCACAAGCCACACGTCCAATGCAACGTTTATCGATTACAACCATCGCAGAAAAACTGGTTGAGGCCGCCGGAGTTGTAGGCTTGGACACAGGGTTTTCCCACTTGGCTGGAGCACTCGAAACACCCACCATTGCCCTTTACGGTGCGACTTCGCCAGTAAAAGTTGGCTTAATTGGCGACCACACCCACAACCTGCAATTAAGCGAAGCACTGGATTGCATGCCCTGCCACAAGCGTCACTGTAAATGGCTGCCAGAAAATAGCCATGAAACACCGCAATGTATGACAGGTATAAAAGCACAAGAAGTATGGTTAGCCCTGGAAAACATTAGAGCCAAAAAACCTTATGAATAGTCCGCACCAATCAAACCCTGCCAACAATGCCAGTCCGCTCAAAGTGCTGCATTTTGTCACTGGCGGATTTACTGGTTCCACCTCCGTCGCTATTGAACTGGTGCGTGCAACAACAGGACGTGATGATATTCACTCACTGCTGGTATTGCGCAAAAAAAAATCAACTGACCCAGCACGGGTACTTACGCTGCAAGAAAAAATATCTGTGGAGCTGGTGCCCGGCTGGTCCCATTTAGCAACGATTATTGCGCTGGTAAAACTCTGCAAAGTATATAAACCCGACATCCTGGTCGCACATGGTTTTAGTGAACACTTATGGGGGCGCTATGCAGGCCTGATCGCCAAGGTGCCGCATTTGATTCATGTCGAACACAATTCACGCGAACGCTATACCAAATGGCGCCTACTGCAAGCACGCTGGCTGGAAAAGTTTACCGCGCGCATTATTGGATGCTCTGAGGGAGTTCGGCAGGTACTACTGGGGCTAAAATTTAATCCCGAAAAAACCATTACAATTTGCAACGGTATTTATTTAGCCGCTTATGAACATGCAGAAAAAGTAATTTTTCACGAGCGTGCCCCCGCAATCATTATGCCGTCGCGCTTCGCCAAACAAAAAGATCACTGCACGCTGATCAATGCCATTGCACTATTGGCTCAGCGCGGAATAAAACCTGAGGTTACCTTTGCTGGTGCGGGTAGCCAACGCCATATAAATCAGGCAAAACGTCTAGTCGAACAACTAAACCTCAATCACCAAATACATTTTTTAGGCTTCTGCAACAATGTTCCCGAGCGCTTGCTCAATCACCAAATCTGCGTATTGAGTAGCCACTATGAAGGCATGCCGCTGGCACTGGTTGAAGGTATGGCCGCTGGCTGTGCAGTTGTGGGCACGGCGGTGGTCGGCATTAAAGAAATGTTGCGCCACGAAGAAGACGGATTATTAGTTGCTGAACACTCAGCAAGCGAACTGGCTGACGCACTGGAAAAATTACTCGCCGATCCTCAATATGCTGCCCAACTTGGCGCGCGCGCTCGCGCAAGAGCACACAAGGATTTTGGTGTTGCTACTATGGCAAAGACCTATGAAACTATTTTTCGGGAGCTTGTAAAATGACCCGCCCCTGGTTAAGTATTTTACTGCCTGTTTATAATGTCTCTGCATTTTTAGATGAATGTTTTACTTCACTATTTCAACAACAACTTGATGGTGTTGAAATAATCGCTATCAATGACTGCTCCACCGATGACTCCCTCACCAAGCTCCAAGCAATTGCACATGCAGCATCATTTCCTGTAACTATTTTGCAGCATGCACAGAATCGCGGTTTAAGTGCTTCGCGCAATACCATGCTGGAGGCATCCCAGGGAGAGTACCTTTGGTTTTTAGATTCAGATGATGCCTTACACCCGAATGCAGTTGCAGAACTACGCAACATTGTTAGTCAACATTCGCCGGATCTGATTTTGTGCGATTTTAATGTCTGGCGCACCAACTCCACGCTCAAACATCAACTGCGTGGAGAGAATCATAAAAAAACCTTTACCGGCCCTGCAGCGCAACTATTAAGCGATCCAGAGGCATTGTTTGAAGGAATTTATCGCGCGCGCAATTTGCATATCTGGTCAAAAATTTCCCGACGTGAATTGTGGGGTGAAGATTTGCGTTTTCCCGAGGGTAAAGTAATGGAGGACATGGTGATTACACCAAGGCTTGCACTGCGGGCAAAAACCTATTTCTACCAGCCTCAGGTATGGGTCGCTTATCGGCAGCGTGAAGGCAGTATATTGTCGACGTTAAATATTAAAAAAATAGAAGATATGTCTACCGCATGTGCAGGCGTCTTGCCACTCTGGCTGGAAAAATATCCGCAACTTTCATCCAGTGCCCGGTTCGCTTTTTGTTACCTCTGTATTAAAACGCACATCGTCATTACCCGTGATTTACGCAAGCTACAAAAAAATCCGGATCTAACTATTTATCGCCAACGCTTGTTCAGTCATATGCACATCAGCAAAGCGGGCCTTTATTGGCAATACATTAAACGCGGCTGGATCTTGCGCCTAATAAGATTTCTTTTTGAACATTAATGTTGAATAT